>JBKDZY010000895.1:0-6848 GCA_047971765.1 Hyphomicrobiaceae bacterium
GGAGCGCCATGAGCGAACGATGCGTCAAGTCCTGCTCGATGTGGTCGCGCTCGGCGAGCACGGCAAGCCAGCCGAAGCTCAGGATGGCGAGAAGCCCCCACAACCAACGCCACGGATTACACTTCATCACGCTCTCCATCCCACCGATAGCGCGCATCCATCCGGGGTTGCCAGTGGCAACCTGTCCATGACGCGGCCTCCGAGCCCCCCAAGGCCCGCGACAGACGCAGAGGCGAACGCCATCCGCAACCTGTCATCACTCGACCAGTCCTCGGCCAATGGATCACGCGATCCGTCCACACCGATTGCCCGGTTCCATTCCCTAGGGTCCAACTCTATAGCCCAAAGGCAACCGACCTTCCAAGCCGAGCTTCTGACAATTGACTTCCTTTGATTGCAAGTCAAATGACGTGTCCGGATTGCACCACGCATTCAGACAACCTGCAACAGTCAGCCCGGCCGCCCCGCCGCTTCCCGATCATGGGAGATCCACGTGCGTTTCATGGGCGTTTCATGGGCGATTGCCGGCCAGGATCTTGCGAGACACAACAACCCGCATGATTTCGTTGGTGCCTTCCAGGATCTGATGCACACGCAGATCGCGCACAAGTTTCTCCAGTCCGTAATCCTTCAGGTAGCCGTAACCACCGTGGAGTTGCAGCGCCTCATTGCAGACCTTGAACCCAAGATCCGTTGCATACCGTTTCGCCATTGCCGAATACATGCTGGCCTGCGGGTCCGCCCGGTCGAGCGCATCGGCGCCGCGATAGATCATGAGGCGGGCGGCCTCCAGATCCGTCGCCATGTCCGCGATCTTGAACTGCAGGGCCTGGAAATCGGCCAGTTCGCGCCCGAAGGCCTTGCGCTCATGCACATAGGCGCTCGCCTTGTCGAGGGCTGACCAGGCGGCGCCCAGCGAGCAGGCACCGATATTGATGCGCCCGCCGTCCAAGCCGGACATGGCGAACTTGAAGCCGGCACCTTCAACGCCGCCGACGAGGTTTGCGGCCGGCACACGCACCTCGTCCAGGATCACCTGGCGGGTCGGCTGGGCATTCCACCCCATCTTGCGTTCGTTGGCGCCGAACGAGAGCCCTGGCGTATCCTTCATGATCACGAATGCGGACACCCCGCCCGCGCCCTCGCCGCCGGTGCGCGCAAACAGGAAATAGAAGTCCGTTACGCCGGCGCCGGAGATGAACTGCTTGGTGCCGTTCAGCACGTATTCGCTCCCCTCGCGGCGGGCGGTCGTGCGCAAGGCGGCGGCATCGGAGCCCGCGCCGGGTTCGGTCAGGCAATAGGAGGCCAGCCACTCCATGCTCGCAAGCCTGGGCATCCAGGCCGCGGTCTGCTCCGGGGTCGCGTAGCGACCAACCATCCAGGCCACCATGTTGTGGATGGAGATGTAGGAGGCAACCGCCGGGCAGCCATAGGAGAGGGCTTCGAAAATCAGGGCGCCATCCAGGCGGGAGAGCCCGGAGCCCCCCTTGTCGGCATCCACATAGATGGCGGCCATGCCAAGCCCGGCCGTCTCGCGAATGACATCGACGGGGAAATGGCTCTCCTCATCCCATTGTTGTGCATGGGGAGCGATCCGTTCCCTGGCGAAATCCAACGCCATATCCTGGATCTGGGTCTGCTCGTCAGTCAGCGAGAAATGCATAGCGGCCTCTGATCTTGCCTGGATTGCGGGTGGACCACGCCTCCGGCGGCGGGCGTATTTCGGCTCAATCCGATTAAAAGCATTGCCCTTGTGCCTAATGATTGGCACATCATTGCGTTATGGTGACACGTTGCGAGCGATAGTCTGCATGCTGCTCCAACGTGCCGCCTGGGCGAGCCGATCGCGTAGAACCGTTTCTAGCCGGGGAACGGTGGTCTGGGAAAGTGGGAAATCAACGATGGTAGAGGTTCCTGGCGCACATCGGGAAAAGCCACTCATCGTCAAATCGCATGTCACGCCCTGGGGCTTTCTGGTGGCATTGCCGCTGGCCGTTGCCTTCGCGTGGGTAGGAGCCATGTCGCTCGACACTCCCATTGCAACGCCGCAACTGGGCGTCATCGGCTCCGCCCCACCGTGGATCGTGAGCGCGGCACTGCTCGGCTTCTCGCTTCTCCTGTTCATCATCGGCATCGCCGAGCTGGCGGCCTATATCAAGCCAGCGGTCCAGGTCGTCTTCGAGAGCGAGCAGGTGCGAACGCTCGGCGTCATGGGCGAGCGGAGATTCGCATGGAACGACGTGGTGGCAGCACGGATCGACGACGGGCAATTGGTCCTGAGCGTTCGCGGACGCACGCCGGGCAAGATCCGTGAGGCGCGGCTGCACTTCAGCCGCCTGCAGATCGACCCGGCAGTTCTCATACGGCGCATCCTCACGCACCGCCCGGACATCCGCATCGAACAGCGCACGAGTTGAGGCACCGAGTTCTGCGATGCAATGGCACGGCCGTTGGGCGGATGCCGCGGGGGCCCTGCCTGCCATACCCAACTCGAGCCGGACAAGACGTATCAGACGTGGACGCGCTGGGACGATGCGGCCGTGTTGCCGAAGGACGGAATATAGAGCGAGTGCTTGCCCGGCCCACCGGCGACCACGACGTTGATGCTCTCCGGCGAATTGGCCGGATAGTAGTGATCGTTGATCGGTTTGCGGTCCTGCTCGGCCCAGCTCTGGAGATTTTCCGCCGAAATGCGCGAGATGTGCACCTTGGAGCCTTCGAACAGGGCTTCCTGGATCATTTGCGGGGTGTAGCCGTCACGCGCCATCGTCTTGGCATGTTCCGGACCCAGGACAACGAAGCTCGGCCCCTGAAGATAGACGTTGTTGGCGCCAGCCTCGCTCATGGTCGCGGCAATGGTCTCGATCAACCCCTTGCCGGTGTTGGAGGCGTGATCGTTGATGTTGTGGGGGGCTTCGGCCGCCATGGTGGTGACAACGCTGTCACCAACGGCAAAGCCCTTGCGTACATGGTAGGGCTCGAACGGGCTTTCCTCCTCGTTCTCGCCGAAACAATAGGAGTATTTGGCGGGAGAGCCGTGTGTGGCGCGATCCATGTCACCGGGCTTGGCGCCGCCGATGTTGAGCAGCACGAGCTGAAGCGCGCGGCCGATGGTGGCATTGGCGCGCCGCCCCTGGCCAAGGCAATTCGAGCCACAATTGATGCCGAGCGTGTTGCGCAGTGGACCGTTGACAAGCATGAGCTGGCCGCAGGGATGGGTTGTTGCAAGCGTGCCATGCAGGTTATAGGCCGGCTCCTGGACGGCGCGCAGGCCCGCCAGCACGACAGGGAAATATTCGGGTTTGCAGCCGGCCATGACCGCGTTGGCTGCGAGGCTGCGCAGGGTCGGCACCACCTGGCGCGGAGAAATCGGCTTGAAGGTTTCGTTATCGGCCTTCACCGCTGCAACGAAGGCGGCAACCTTCTCTTCGGTCGGCACGTATAGCGGCATGCCATCGCTCCAACCCTGCTCGATCGCGTATTCGTTGAACGCCTCCACGTCGGCCGTTTCGACATCTATCAATTCTGTATCGGTAGTGGCGGTCATGGCGCATTGCCCTTGGCGTGATCCTGTCGGGGCGCGGGCCGGTGCGGCCCGCGGCAACGTTCGCGTTCATGTGCTGGCGATGAATGGCGTCCCGCCGGGCATCGGGCTGGCCGACAGCGAATGCGCCACGGCGCGCCGCTGCCGGTGTAGCCTGGCGGGGCCGCATTCAGCCCGCCAACTCCTGGATGGTCGCCCAGGCGGTGTCGATACGCTCGGCCAGCTCGGCCTCGTTCAGGCCTCCGACCGGGTGCTTCACGACGATCAGGCGAGGTTCAACCTTGCGCGCCTTGGCCTGCGCCAGGATGAGCGGCTTGAAGGTTTCAGTCGCAATGACGTAGGCAGTGACGCCGCGCTTGGCGAGTTCGATGCTGTCGTGGAAACTCCACGATGAACAGGATCCTCAATCCCCCAGCGCCAGCAGGGCCGCCTTGTAACGGCGGGCCGCGCCCTCGATCTGCTCCGACGTTGCGGGCTGACTGGCGGATGGCTTCCAGACGAAATCAATCTCGTCGGTCGAGCGGACGGACGAGAACTTGCCCTTCAGCCCTTCCAGAAGCTCCTTCGCGTTCGGCTTGGAGTTCGAGAACAGGACGATCGGGTCCTTCTTCCAGTCCACCGCACCGCCCTGCAGCAGTTCACTGCCGGCCGGAACGTGACCGAAGCTCGGATTAACAATGCGCATTGCGACCTTTCCCTTTGCCGTTCAGCATACGCAGGTCACTCGTCGGCGAACGGCCAAAAGATTTCACGGCCGGGCATTTGCCCAGTTGGCTGCATTGTTACCGGCCTCGGTGCCGTCCGCAATGGCCTTGGAGATATTTTTCGCCGCATCCGGCATAACATCGCCAGCCCAGAACAGGCCGGCCGCCGTTTCCTGCCCGGGTTCAATCAGGCCGTGGGCAGGTCTGCGGTCGGCGTAGAGAAACATGCCGTGCGCCTCGATCGCCTGCTCGGGATTGCCGCCAACCTCGATCATGACATGCTCGAGGTTATCGCTGCCACGAAATCCCTTAACCGTCCCCTCAATGAGGGCCACGTTGTCACGGCTGATCAGTTCGGCCATGCGGTCTGGCGCCCCTTCGAGCGGCTTCGGGGACACAAGCGTCACGGACGATGCATGATCGGCGAGGGCAATGGCTTCCTCGATCGCCCACGCATCATCGCCAACAACGAGAACCGGACGGCCGCTGTAGAGCGGACCATCGCAATGGGCGCAATGGGATAGGCCCGCACCCTCGAAACGGCTTTCCTCCTCGAGACCCGTCGTTCCCGGGGTCAGGCCGGTCGCCATGACCAGCGCCTTCGCCTCGAAACCGCCTTCCGAACTGTCGACCCACCAGATGCCGGATTGATCGGTCCTAGCAGCGGTCACCTCGTCGATGGCAAGCTCGACACCGCCGGTCATGGCCTTTTCAGCCAGCGTCGCGATGAAGTCCGGGCCGGTCGCGCCCTCTTCCAGGCCGGCAACACCATGGATCTCGCCAAGGTTCATGAGTTGCCCGCCGGGGCCCATGCGGTCGATCGAGACCACCGACAGGCCCTTTTCCGCCACTGCCACAGCCGCAGAAAGTCCTGCCGGCCCCGATCCAATCACTACGACATCGAACGTGCGCCTGGTCATTTGTCGAATGTCACCCTTACCTGCATCGCGATGGTACCGCTGGGGGTCAACGCCCACGCCTCGGCACCTTTTCCATCCTCTGAGGGTCGTCCTACCAGCTCGAAGGGCTCGTTGTCGAACAACGGGGCGCGGGCCCGCATATGGAATGTCGCCATGCGGCGCCCCTGGTTCATGTCACGCACGAAATCAATCAGGCAATGCTGAGAATAGGGGCCGTGCACCACCAGGCCGGGATAGCCCTCGACACCGGTTGCATAGGGGGTGTCGTAGTGGATGCGGTGCGGATTGAAGGTGATGGCGGAGAAGCGGAACAGCGACACCGGGCTGGTGATGATGGTGCGCCTCCAGGTGATGCCGGCCGGGGGCTCCTCGCGCTTCGGAATGCCGCTCTTGGCACCTTCCTTCACCTCGTCGCGGAAGGCTGTATCGTATTCCTCGGTGAGCGCGACGCCGCGCGGCGTCGAGATGCGCCGGGTCTGGGTCGTGAAGATCAACGCGCCTGTGGACCCCTTGCGGGTCTGCAGGTCGGTGAGGATAGTTTCGCGGGTCAGCTTCTCGCCGACGCGAATGTCGCCATTGAAGGTGATACGGCATCCGGCATACATGCGCCGCGGCAGTGGCATTTTCGGCAGGACCCCTGCGCCTGTTGGCAAGCCATCCGCGGCGAGCGATGCCTGCGGCGCCATGTTCAGGAAGTAGCCGATATGCCAGCCCGGCGGAATGGGGGTGGCCTCGGCCCCGATCTGTTCCTCACGGTCGAATGTTGCGGCCAGCATGCGAAGTGGCGCGGCGGTGGCCTGGTCTTCCTCGACCATGCGCGCGCCGATGTGGCGCCGCAGGGATTCGGTATCAATGGCATTCATGGCTTCAACTCCTTGGCGAACCCTTCCGACGATCCGGCGATGCAGCGCCCGCGTCAAGCGCGGATGTCGGCTGCGCCGATTTCGAGCAGGCGTTTTCGCGCACAACGAGCCGCCCCGGCTGCCGCCGATTGCTAAGGGCGAGAACGCGAGGCATGCTGATGGTGGATATTCAATCAGTCTCGCGGGGCAGGTGCAGGACATATGAGTGACGCAAAACAGTTCGACTACATCATCGTTGGTGGCGGTTCGGCGGGGTCCGTGCTTGCCAACAGGCTCACGGCCCGCAGCAGCAACACGGTGCTGGTGTGCGAGGCGGGCGAGGATACACCGCCCGGAGCAGTGCCCGCGGAGATCCTCGATTCCTATTCCGGCACGGCCTATCTCAACAACCGCTTCCTGTGGAAGGACCTGAAGGTCACGACGGAGGTGGTCTCGCACAACCAGGACCCCGGGACGCCCAAGCCACGTCTGCGCAAATACGAACAGGCCCGGGTGCTGGGCGGCGGCTCATCCATCAATGGCCAGATGGCCAACCGCGGCGCACCGACGGACTACGACGAATGGCACGAGCGGGGGGCGGCAGGCTGGAAGTGGGACAATGTTCTCCCCTACTTCAAGAAGCTCGAGCGCGACCTCGATTTCAACGACGAATGGCACGGGCAGGATGGCCCGATCCCGGTGCGACGGGTACCGGAGGCTCTCTGGCCGGAACACGCCAAGGCGCTGAAGAAGACATTCAAGGCGGCCGGAATCAAGGAACTCGACGACCAGAACGGTTTTTTCGAGGACGGGTTCTTTCCCGTCACGATCTCGAATG
>JBKDZY010000896.1:0-3712 GCA_047971765.1 Hyphomicrobiaceae bacterium
CCGGCAGGGCCGAGAATTCATATCGCGTCGAACCCAGCCATTTGGGCTGGGTACCGATCATGCCGCCAACGTCAGCGTCGAAAACAAAATTGTCAGCCGCATAGCTACCATGGACAGCGGGAAAGCACAGCATTGCCGCCGCAAGGCATGCAGCCGCGTGTCGAGATCCTATTCCCATGGCGACCCAAATGCCTCGTCAATAATAGATCCTAATCCCGCCTGGAACCTAACCGATTCGGAGAAAATTTGTCAGTGAACATTGGCTGTGCGTAAGAATGGGAGCAGGCTTGTGTTGTCCGGGTTACTGTGATCACTGCATGAGCCATGGATACTGTGTCTGCGCACCTGAACACCGACCTTCTGCCGGATCATTCGCGGGCTGATGCTGGAGCGACCATAAGGGTGCGCCAGCAGAGCGCAGGCAGCGATGGGCTCTTCACATTCGAAGGTATCGGTGCGTGGACCCTGCGGACCCTCGTGCTCCTCGAGCGTGATGTTGACAGGCTGTTCTCGAAGCGGAAGCCATACCAGTTCCCGCAGATTGCCTGTCTCGACCTTTCGATGGTGACCATGCTGGATACGGCGGGGGCATGGCTGCTGGTCAAGTTCCTGAACGCGGCGGCGGAACATGGGTGTCAAGTCCAGCTTGTCGGAGTCAAGGCAACGCATCAGTTGCTGCTTGACGAAGTGCAGCCACTTTCCAGGCTGGAGCCGGACGAAGACCGGTCCCCGGGCATGTTCGTGCGAACGGTCAATACAATTGCGACCGGGCTCAAGTCGGTTTTTTCCGATGTCGTGGTTTTGATCAGCTTCCTGGGGCTCTATCTGTCCGGCCTGTTTCGCACGCTCACGTTCCGTTCCCGCTTCCGCTTCACGGCGTTTGTCTATCACTTCGAGAACGCGGGCCTGCGGGCTATCCCCATCGTGGCACTCATCTGCTTCCTGATCGGCGCTGTGGTCATGCAGCAGGGCGCGTTGCAGCTTGCGTCCTACGGGGCGGAGCCCTACGCGGCCAGCATGCTTGGCGTGCTGGCGTTGCGCGAGGTTGGCATCCTGCTGACAGCGGTGATGGTGGCTGGCCGGTCGGCATCCGCGTTCACGGCCGAGATCGGCTCGATGAAGATGCGGGAAGAAATCGCGGCGATGCGGACGATGGGAATCGATCCGGTCGAGACGCTCGTCATTCCCCGCATCACGGCGTTGCTGATCGCGCTGCCGCTGCTGACGTTCGTTGGCGACATGATGTGCCTTGCCGGCGGCGCGGTGGTGGCTGTGTTCCATCTCGACCAGTCGTTCCAGACTTTTCTCGACCGGCTGCAAGCCGCGATCGAGTTGCGGCATTTCTTTGCCGGAATGATCAAATCGCCGTTCGCGGCGCTGGTCATCGGCGTGGTGGGATGCTCGGAAGGATTCAAGGTGTCGGGGAGTGCCGAATCGCTCGGGATGCATGTGACGAGTTCTGTCGTGAAGGCCATTTTCCTGGTCATCATCCTGGGGGCGTTGTTCTCCATGTTCCTGGTTACTGTCGGGATCTAGACATGCAAGAGATGGTTGAGGTTGCAGCGCCCGCCCTGACACCTTCCGCGTTGGCCCCCCAGGTTCTTGCGGGCGACCAGCACATTGCCATCCGGCTTCGTGGGATTGTGAAGCGTTTCGGTCGCCAGACCCTCTACAAGGGACTGGATCTCGATGTGATGCGGGGTGAGGTGCTCGGTATCGTTGGCGGATCGGGGCAAGGCAAATCGGTATTGTTGCGTTGCATTACCGGCCTCGAACCCTACCAGGGTGGTTCGATCGAGGTCTTTGGACGCAAACTCGAAGGACTTTCGCGGCGCGAGCGGGTCCAACTCGAGGCGCAGTGGGGAATCCTGTTCCAGGATGGTGCGCTCTTCGGGGCGTTGACTGTGCTCCAGAATATCCAGGTCCCGATGCGCGAGCACACATCGCTATCGGCCGCAACAATGGACGAACTGGCGCGTCTCAAACTGGCGATGGTCGGATTGCCACCGAATGCGGCCAACAAATTTCCCTCAGAACTGTCCGGTGGCATGCGCAAGCGCGCCGGGCTGGCGCGCGCCCTGGCACTCGACCCCCAGATCGTGTTTCTCGACGAGCCGACGGCGGGCCTCGATCCGATCGGTGCGGCCGCGTTCGACCAACTCATCCGGCGTCTGCAGAGGACATTGGGGTTGACCGTCTACATGGTCACGCACGATCTCGACAGCCTGTTCGCAATTTGTGACCGCGTGGCGGTCCTTGCCGAAGGGCAGATCTACCAGACTGGTTCTCCTGAAGAATTGCAGGCTCATCCCGCACATCCCTGGATCAAGGAATACTTCCAGGGTGAGCGCGGCAGCCGGCTCGGGCCGCAGCACACGGTGCGCGGCTGAGAAAGGAAGCATCATGGAAACGCGCGCGAACACCCTGATTGTCGGCATTTTTGCGCTCGCCCTGCTGGGCGGTGCCCTGCTGTTTGCGAGATGGACTGTTGATCAGGGCATGGGCGGTGGCGGGACGACACATCGCGTTCTCTTCACCGGCTCGGTTGCAGGTCTTTCCCCGGGGGCGAATGTCCTCTTCAATGGTATCAAGGTGGGGGCGGTCGAAACCATTTCCATCTATCCCAAGGACACCCGGAAAGTCGAAGTTGCCCTGCATCTGAAGCCCGGTGTGCCGGTGCGGAGCAGTTCGCAGGCGAGCATCACGCAAGTGGGGATCACCGGGCTTTCGGCCATCCAGATCAGCGCTGGTGAGCCCAACACGCCTCTGCTGCCCGAAGCCAACGGCGGGGCGCCCATCGATATTGCAGCCAAGCCGCAACTACCCGGTTCGATCATGGATGCCATGCCCGAAATCCTCAACAATGTGAACTCGCTGTTCGTGCGTCTGAACCAGCTCGTCGACAGCAACGAGAAGGTTCTCTCGAAGTCCATGGAGAGTATGCGGGACTTCACCGACGTGCTTGCCAAGAACAAGGATGCGATTGGCGGGACGCTTGCGAACATGCATGAGATCACCGAGAGCTTCCGCACGTCCGCCGCGCGACTCGATGCCATGATGGCCAAGATCGACAAGAGCATGTTGAGTGGTGATTCTTCCGTGGTCATCCAGGCAACGAAGGCGATGAAGGCCCTTCGTGAGACGGCTGAAAAGCTCGACAAGGCTGTTGGCGGCAATGCCGAGCAGCTTGCGACCGTGGCCAGGCGCAGTCTGCAGGAATTCGAGCTGCTGGCGCGTGACGGGCGCCGGACCGCGCAAAGCATAGACCGCCTGGTGGTACGGTTTGAGCGTGATCCCAAATCCATTATCTGGGGTGATACAACTGTTCGAGAGTACAAGCCGAATTGAGAATCATCTAGTGTGCTGATCGAGGAATTCGTCGTCATCCGACTGCATCCCCATAGCGAATTTCCCGATCTGAGCAACACTGGCAAGTTGTTGTTTCTGGTGTCTTTTGTAATTTCGGAGTTCGCGAATATACATCTCCGCAGACGCTGGCAAACTTCAGCATCAGGACACGAGCTGATCAAGCCGTATTTCATGGACTGCGAACTCTCTTCGAGAGCAAGGAGTGGCAATGACGTTGATTGAAACCGCGCGACGGTTCGGCATTGCGGTTGTCGGTTCGATGCTTCTCGGTGGCTGCGCGGCCCAGGCTCTTCTGTCCGGTCCCGATACGTCATCGACGTCACGAATGTTCGATCTCGCCGCG
>JBKDZY010000897.1:0-4781 GCA_047971765.1 Hyphomicrobiaceae bacterium
CGCGTCGATGTCCGGCGTCGCGCGCTTGAAGAGCAGTGCGAACGGTATGGCCACCGCGGCCACCAGCGTGAACAGGCCGAAGCCGTTGATGTAGGCAATCAACGCCGACTGGCGCGCGACCTCCTTGCCGATGTGGGCAATGCCGCGCACCGAGTCCGCGTCCCAATTCCCCATCACCCAGGGCAGCGCAAGGTTCGGATTGAACGGACTGATGAACTCGGCCATGCGGGCGTAGTTCGCGCCAGTCGACGCGACGATCTCGGCCACCGTGATCGAGATGAACAAGCTCGATGCGATATTGCGCAACAGATGGAAGACGCCCAGCGCTTCCGGCCGGAGCTTCGGGTCGAGGTCCGAGAAGGTGGCTATGGAGAGCGGCACGAACACGATGCCAATGCACATGCCCTGCACAATGCCGTTGATGGCAAGCTCCAGGGCGGTCACATCCAGATTGATCCAGGTGAGCCAAAGCCCGCAGGCGGCAAGCAGGACAAAGCCGGTGCCCATGCTCACGCGGGGGTCGATGCGCTCGATCCACATGGCGACAAAAAAGCCGATCAGGCCACCGACACCGCGACTGCCTATGACCCAACCGACAAGCGCATCAGGATAGCCGGCGTGCTGGCGCAAAAGGGTCGGCAACACCACCATCGGCGTGAACGCCAGCATTCCGAACGCCGAGACCACGATGTAACCGAGCACCAGATTGCGATTGAACAGCAGGCGCAGGTTCAGGAACGGTTTTTCCGTCGTCAAGCTGTGGGTGATGAACACATAGAAACTCAGGACCGAAATGCAGGCCGCGGCAACGAGCTGCTGGGACTCGAACCAGTCCAGTCGCGGCCCGCGCGCGAGCAGATACTGCAGACAACCGATCGAAATCGACAGGGACAGGAAACCGATCCAGTCGAACCGGACGGGCGCCGGCTTCCTGTCCCTGGGCAACAGCATGAACAGGCCCACGAAGGACACGATGCACACCGGCAGCAACATGTAGAAGGCAAAGCGCCAGCCGTAGTCCTCGGCAAGCTGTCCGGCAAAGGCCGGCCCGATGATCGGCCCGAGAATCGTCCCCATGCCGTTGACCCCCATGACGAAGCGGTGACGCTCCTTCGGGTAGATGTCGAGCAGGACGGACTGGCACAGGGGGACGGTCGGCGCGCCGATCGCGCCCTGTACGATGCGCCAGAAAATGAGCGTTTCGAGCGATGGCGCGGCGCCACACATCAAGGTGGCAAAGATGAAGCCGCCTACGCACCAGATCATGGTGTTGCGCCGCCCGAAACTGGCCACAAGCCAGCCTGTCATGGGCGTGGCAATCGCGATCGCGAGGATGTTGAAGGTGATGATCCAGGAGACCTCGTCTGGCGTTGCCGACATCGAGCCCTGGATCTGGGGCAGCACGGTCGAGACGACCAGGATGGTGGTGAAATAGAGCGTAACGGTGAACATGTTCGACACGAGAATGCCTGCCCGGTGCAGGGGCGAGAGTTCCGGCATGTCTGTCGCATCGCTCATGTTTCGGTCATCCAGGCCTTTGCCACGATGCTCTCATTCCTGGCGCCCGTTGCCTAGTGGACTGGCAGACCTCGCTGCCATGATTTTCCTTCAACGTCCCAACCGCCCATGAGATGCGCAGATCCTGCTCGTTAACACCCGGGCAAGAGTTGCAGCAACAGATCATCCGACCCGGTCGATTGCGCGGCGCAGCGAACGGCTGGCCTTGCCGATGGCGATGCCTGGCCTCGATCCAGCCCGCAGATCTTCAATGAAAAGAAAGTTCTCGGCCCTACGATGTGCCTGATCCTGATGTTCACCGGAGTCTTGCGTCCATGGATGCCGCCGCTATTGGCCAAAACATCGCCCGGCGTCTCATTGCGCGACGCGATAGCCGTGCAACCCTCCTGCTGTTCGCGGGGACCTTGTTCCTGTCGGCCACGCTGCTGTTCTCCGTCCAGCCGATGTTCGCACGCATGGTGCTGCCCCGTCTCGGCGGCTCGCCGTCGGTCTGGGCGGTGTCCATGTGCTTCTTCCAGGCCGCCCTGCTCGCCGGCTACGGCTACGCCCACCTCGTCAACACCTGGGCCACCCCCCGGATGGCGCCGCTGATCCATCTGACGGTCATGGGCATTGCCACCCTCATGCTGCCTGTCGGGCTTCCCGTGTGGTGGTCTGAACCGCCGCAAGGCGATGCCTATTGGTGGCTGATCGCCACGCTCGGGGTCGGCGTCGGCCTGCCGTTCTTCGCCGTCTCGGCCAACGCTCCGCTTATCCAGGCGTGGTTCTCGCGCACAGGCCACCCGCATGCCCGCGACCCCTACTTCCTCTACGGGGCCTCCAATCTCGGCAGCCTGATCGCCCTTCTGTCCTATCCTGTCGTGATCGAGCCGATTGCCGGTCTCGCGACCCAGGCGCACTGGTGGACACTCGGCTTTTTCGCACTCGGGTTCAGCCTCGCCGCCTGTGGGCTCGTGATGGTGAGCAATCTCGGCAGTACCTCGCCAGCGACATCCGATATCCTCCGTGCCGAAACGCGCGACACCACCGGAGTGGTCGCGCCAACACTGCGGCAGCGGCTCATCTGGATCGGCCTTGCCGCCGTTCCTTCCGGTCTTCTGGTGGCGTTCACAAGCTACCTGACCACCGACATCGCTTCCGCGCCATTCCTCTGGGTGCTGCCACTTGCAGCCTTTCTCGGCACGTTCATCCTGGTGTTCTGCGACAAGCCGAAACTGCCGCATTGGCTCGTTCTCGCCCTTCAGCCGGCACTGATCGCCGGCACCCTGTTCGGCCTGGCAACGACCGGCAACAACAGCTGGCTGATTTCGATCGTCTGCGGCAGCGGCGCCTTCCTGACGACGACACTGGTGGCACACCGGGAACTCTACGAGCAACGTCCCCATTCCAGCCACCTGACCGCCTTCTATCTCTGGATGTCGTTCGGCGGCGTGCTGGGCGGCATGTTTGCCGCGCTCGTGGCCCCACAGATCTTCTCCACGATATGGGAATACCCCTTGTTGCTGGTGCTGGGCATGGCCTGCCGCCCGGGCATCGTGAAGGGCACGGCCACCAGCAAGGCATGGAAAGAGCATGGCGTCATCATGCTCTGCGCGCTGGCCGGCCTGGTGGCCCTCTACTGGGGCATGGCGAACGTCCTCAAGCTGAACGCCGGCCTGCTGCATGTCTTCATGCTCCTGGGGTTCGGCGCGCTGGCGGTGCTTGCCAGCAACAGGGCGCCAATGCAGTTCCTGGCGATTGCCGCGATGGCAGCAATCATCGCGATCCTGCCGTCTGCCATGAACAGCGGCGACACCGAGCGAAGCTTTTTCGGAGTTCACCGGATTGCGGTCTCAGGCGATGGTGCGTTCCGCGTGCTGAAGCATGGTACGACCATTCATGGGGCCCAACGGCTCACCGATGCCGACACCGGGGCTCCGCTCGCCAATCCCCAGCCGGCAACCTACTACTATCCGCAAGGCCCGATGGCGCTCGGCACCGGCGTGGCGCGCGCGCTGAAGGACACTGCAACCGGTCCATTCCGTGTTGGCATCGTCGGGCTGGGAGCCGGATCCATGGCCTGCTACAGCCATCCCGACGAAAACTGGCGCTTCTACGAGATCGACCCGGTGGTGGTGCGCATTGCCCGTGATCCGTCACGCTTCTCGTTCCTGTCCCGCTGCAGGCCCAACGCCGACATCGTGGTTGGTGATGCGCGCCTGACCCTGGCCAAGGCACCGCCCCACGCCTTCGACTACCTGCTGATCGATGCGTTCTCGTCGGATGCCGTGCCGGTCCATCTGCTCACTGTCGAAGCCGTGAAACTCT
Source organism: Hyphomicrobiaceae bacterium (assembly GCA_047971765.1). Classification (GTDB taxonomy): domain Bacteria; phylum Pseudomonadota; class Alphaproteobacteria; order Rhizobiales; family Hyphomicrobiaceae. Next base: position 3,826 of record JBKDZY010000897.1, read on the forward strand.
ATCTCGACAAGCTGGCGCCGGATGGCATCCTTGCGATGCACGTCTCCAACCGACACCTCAACCTGCGGTCCGTGCTGGCGTCCGTCGTGTCACAAATCCCGGACGTGAAAGCGGTCCTGGCCAATGACCTCATCCCCTACAAGAGCCTCGACATGGCGCCGAGCAGCGTGGTGTTCCTCACGAAATCCAGCCGGTCCCTGGCGGCCCTCGAAAAACTCCGCTTCATGCATCCGATGCCCAAGACGTCGGGCCGGGCGTGGACGGACGACTACTCGGACATCATCGGCGCCATCCTGGCGAACAACAAATGATGAGCACCGGCATGGCGCTTTCGGTGGCCCATGCCGCCGGGCGACATGCCTCTGGCCGGCCGGGAATGCCTTGATCTCTGCCGCGTCGCTGGGTAGAGCCCTGCAGACTCATCCCGAGCGGACAGACAAATCGCCATGCGCATCGAGTACCACCGCACCCTGATTGCCGACCGCATCCGCGTGAAGGCTTTTCACGATGCCCTGGCGAAAGTGATCGTCAAGGGCCAGACCACCGTTGCCGATATCGGGACCGGCACCGGACTGCTGGCCTTCCTCGCGGCAAAGCTGGGAGCGAAAAGGGTCTACGCCTACGAATCTGCCGAGATCGGCGCCGTGGCAGAGCGTCTGGCCAAGCTCAACCGGATGCGGAACATCGAATTGATTCCCGGCAGCTCGACCGAGATCATCGAGCCCAAGCGGGTCGATGTGGTGGTCAGCGAGACGCTCGGCAACTTCGCGCTCGAGGAATTCCTGATCGAGACCATGAACGACGTCCGCGCGCGCTACCTGAAGCCAGGCGGCATAATGATCCCGTCGGGCGTGGTACAAATGGCGTGCCCGGTCATTACATCGCGGCTGCGCGACGAATTATGTGCCTGGGACCGTGTCGGCTATGGGCTCGACCTTTCGCCCGCACGGGACATG
>JBKDZY010000898.1:0-6240 GCA_047971765.1 Hyphomicrobiaceae bacterium
CTCAATAGGTCCAGGTTGTTTTCACTCACGAAACGCGTCGAGCTATGGCGTTTAAGGTTTGGGAGGAAACGCTACAGGGTGAGAGGTCTCAGTCCGGATGGCCACTGAGAAACTGCCGCAGGCGGAGCAGCTTGATCATTGCGGCTTAGGTGTCAGGACGCAGATTGCGGCGCAGGTGGATCTTGTCCCGATAGATGAACTCACCGTTGACCACGGTCGTGCAGCGTGTGCCGTGGCACAGGATTTCGTGCGGCGCGTAAACCGTCACATTCGGGTGCAACGCTGCCGCGGCCTTCAAGACCTTGCTGATGGGCACGACATCTTTTGCAAGTTCGGCAGCGGCTGCCTTGTCCAGGTCGATGTCGCAGGGCCTGCGCCACAGGGAGCTGTGCTGGGCGACGACACAGCCTGCCAGGTTGGCGACCGGCACCACCGGGATCTCGGCCATCAAGACAATACGGCGATCCGCCGGCATGTCGACCAGCAAGTCGTCAAGCCCGCGGCGCAGCAAGGCGAGGTTCGTCCGATTGTCCTGGCGCGGTGGTTCGCCTGACATGTGCAGCCATTTGGAATGGTTCGTCCAGCGTGCAGACATCAGGACGGTCTTGATTTCCGGATGCTTGCGCAGGGTTTCAATTACGGACGCGCGCATGGCACTGCATCGGTACGTGAGTTTTGGGTGTGCCGGCATAGCCTCCTCGACCCCGCCGCGTTTGATGAACGGGGGGCAAGGGTTCACGACAACGACAGCCTGGTGATCGCTGCGCGCGGCACGATCAAGCTCAGGCAGCCAGTGCAAGGTGTTCGAATCTCCCCAGATCAGGGCATGTGAGCGTGCCTTGTCCCAACTTTCTCCGACGACGCAGTTCACTTCCTGCAACTCCGGCTTGTCGAACCTGGAAATTCCAAGCCTCCTGGAATGTGGGCATTTCCAGTCCCACATGATCTCGCGGCTGGCTATTGCCTTCACGCTCTCCGGTACCCGGCCAGGCAGCCCCCCGGTCAAGGCAATGACGGCCGTCGCAGAGGCGACAACCGCGGCGCCGGCGCCGGAGACAACGAACAGCGTGCGCCGGTTGAGGTTGCGGCCGCGGAAGGGCTGCTCGACCAGGCGCCAGGAGAGCCACGCAAGGACTGTTGCGCCGATGCCGATCGCAATCTGTGCACCGGGTTCTATCGTCTCGGAGTTGGTGTATTCGCGCCAGAATACGATCATCGGCCAATGCCACAGATAGAGCGAATAGGAGAGCTTGCCGAGCAGCACGACTGGCGGAAGCGACAGCAGGCGCGCAACACCAGTTACCCGTCCCCATGGAAAGATGACGAGTGCTGCACCGAGGACAGGATAAAGGCCGTTGAAACCTGGAAACGGATCGTTCCGCGTGAGCACCAGCGCACCGGCAACGATCAAGGCCAGACCTGCGGCGGTGGCGACCTCGGCCGTCCAGCGCGGCACACGAGGGGGTGCATGACGGGTCGCAATGGCGATCCAGGCGCCAACGCCAAGTTCCCACGCCCGGAGGTGCGGCAGGTAGTAGGCCGACTTGGGCGATGAGTAGACCATCACTGCGCTGAGGGCGAAGCTGATGATGGTGACACCGGTCACCAGCGCCTTGAGGCGCCAACCGGAGTCCTGCCTCCGCGCGACCAGCCACAGGAGTGCCGGCCAGACAAAATAGAACTGCTCCTCGACACCCAGCGACCACATGTGCAGCAGCGGACGGAATTCAGCAGCAGCGTCGAAGTACCCGGTATGCTTGAAGAAATAGATATTGGGGACGGCTGCGATCGTAGACAGCGCACTCAGGGCCAGATCCCCGTAGTCGCCCGGCGTCAGGAGCACGTAGCCCGCCGCCAGCGACGCCGCCAGCACTGCGCACAGGGCTGGAAATATCCGGCGAATGCGGCGTTCATAGAACCACAGCAGTGAGAACTTCTTGTCCTCGACGGCTGCGAGAATGATGCCGGTAATGAGGAAGCCTGAAATGACGAAAAACACGTCGACGCCAACAAAGCCGCCCGGCACCGCCGCAATTCCGAGATGAAACAGCAGAACAAGAAGAACCGAGACGGCCCGAAGGCCGTCCACGTCAGGACGATACCGCATTCCCCAGCACTTCCCATCAAACTTCTGGTCCGAGCCAGAGCTTGTCGCATCCGCACCCGAGATTGGCAAACCGATCTGGGGACAACTCAACCTTGGCGAAATTTCGTGAAAACGATCCAGCCACTTGCGCACGCGGACTGTTTGTGAAGTGCGAGCGTTCCCGCCGGACCGGGAACGCTCCGGGCGCGATCACGCGGCGGCCGCGTCCTCCTTCAGGATGTCCGATGCCTTCTCGCCGACCATGATGCATGGCGCGTTGGTGTTGCCAGACGGCATGGTCGGGAAGATCGAGGCATCGGCGACGCGCAGGCCCTTGATGCCGTGCACTCTCAGCCTCTCGTCCACCACCGTATTGCGACCTTCCGGCCCCATCCGGCACGTCCCTATCGGATGATAGGCCGTCTGGCAGTTGGTACGGATCCAATGCAGGATCTCATCGTCCGTCTTCACGTGCCTGCCCGGATCGAACTCATCACCGCGCATGTGGTCCATGGGCGGGCTCTCGACGATGGAGCGGACAATATTGAAGCCATCGACCATGGTGCGCTGGTCGATCGGATCCGACAGGAAGTTGAAGCGGATATCGGGCTGGTCGTGATGGTTGGCGGACTTGATGTGATGGAGCCCATGCTTTCCGGCCGCAACTGGTAGCAGGACATGGTCATGGACGGGAAATCCTGCAGCTTGCGCGTCTTGGGGTCCTTGATGGAATAGGGAACGATGTGCATCTGGACATCGGGCGTTTCCATTTCGCGCTGCGTCTTGAGGAACGCGAGCATGGGCGCCGATGGCAGACTGATGAAGCCGCCCCGGGTCGCCATGTAGCGCAGACCCTGGCCCAGGGCGCCGAAACCCTGCGCGCGGTGATTGTAGGACACGCTCTTGTTGTTGATCTTCCAGATGATGCGGGCATTCAGATGGTCGCGGAAGTTCTCGCCAACCGCCGGCAAGGCGTGCTCCACCGGAATGCCGAAATTGCCCAGGACCTCCGGATTGCCGATGCCCGACAACTCGAGCAGTTGGGGGGTCGCCACGGCGCCCGCGCACAAGATGACGTCACGGTGGGCATTGGCCTCGATCTTGCGGCCGCGCTGCTCGTAGACGATGCCCGTGCAGCGCTTGCCCTCCAGCTTGACGCGGCGCGTGTGCGCATTGGTGACGATGGTCAGGTTCGGGCGTTTGCGGGCCGGTTCCAGGTAGCACTTGGAGACGCTCTGGCGCAGGCCATTCCAGATGCTGGCCTGGGTCTTGACGACGCCTTCCTGATCCTCGCCGTTATAGTCCGGGTTGATCTTGTAGCCGGCCGACGCCGCGGCCTTGAAGATGGCATCATAGAGCGGGCTCTGATCGGGGACCTCGGTGATGCGCAGCGGGCCATCCGTGCCCCGCCCTTCCTTGCCGCCCTTCTCGTAGCCCTCGATGCGCGTGAAGACCGGCGCGACGTCCTGCCAGCTCCAGCCGCGCGCGCCCATCTGCGCCCAGGTGTCGTAGTCCAACTTCTGGCCGCGCACCCAGACGAGACCGTTGATGGCGCTGGAACCACCCAGCATCTTGCCGCGGGGAACAGGGATCGGGCGGTTGCCGGTGGAGTCCTCAGGCGTCGATTGGTAGAGCCAGTTGACGCCCGGCTTCTCGATGAAAAGGCCGAAACTCAGGGGAAAGCGCGACAGAAAATGCGTCTCGCCACCGGCCTCGACCAGCAACACCTGGTTGTTGGGGTTTTCACTGAGCCTGGCCGCCAGAGCCGCGCCTGCCGAACCAGCGCCAACGACAATATAATCATAGTCCTGCATGTGTTTCTCTCCCCGAGGGCATTCTCAATTCATCGCAGCCGAAACGCGCGCTCCCGTCAACGGGGGTGTGCAACACGGCAGCGCCGGGCGGCGGACAATCGATAGCCTGCCCGGTCCAAACGTCATTCTGCTGCTTTTCTAGCCAACAGCGCGATGACTGGCCAGCACCAAGCGCGCCAGAGAAGGGGCAGGTTGACCCAGAAGGACGAACCGCCCCTACACTTGCCCCCGGCAAACCATGTCGATCGACACCATGCAGACCAGCCTTGGGAGGACCAATTCATGACGGCGGCGCCAATAACCAATCCCATGCGCGGACCGAACAGGTTCAAGCTCGGGGTGTTCTCGGCCAACTGCGATGGTGGCCTGACCATGAGCCTTGCCCCCGACCGATGGCAGGCGAACTGGGATGACATTGTCGCCATGTGCCAGATCGCGGACAACGCCGGGCTTGAATTCATCCTGCCGGTGGCCAAGTGGCGTGGCTACCAGGGCAAGGCCAATATCTACGGCAAGAGCTTCGAGACTCTGACGCACAGCGCGGCCATCGGTGCGCTCACGAAGCGCATCTGCGTGTTCTCGACCATTCACGTTTCACTGGTCACGCCAGCCTTCGCGGCCAAGGCCCTGGCCACCATCGACCATGTCACGCACGGGCGCGCCGGGCTCAACATCGTGTGCGGATGGAACCAGGAGGAGTTCGACCTGCATGGGCAGACCATCGACCAGGATAGGCGCTACGAGCATGGCCTCGAATGGTTCAGGGTCTGGTCAAAACTGCTGGAGGGCGGTCCGGAATTCGACTGGAAGGGCGCGTTCTTCGACCTCAAGCGCCTGCATACCAATCCGGTATCGGTCCAGCGTCCGCGACCGTTGGTCATGTCCGCAGGGTTCTCACCGAAGGGACGCGATTTCGCCGCACAGGCTGCGGACGCGCTCTTTACCAACATGACCGATCTCGAGCAGGCGCCGGGTTTCCTGTCGGACGTCACGACCTACATGGCGCGCTACAACCGGCAAGTGCCAGTGTTCGTCATGGGGCACGTCGTGTGCCGTCCGACCCGCAAGGAGGCGGAGGAATTCTACGACTATTTTGCCGAGGAGCACGCCGACACCGAGGGACAGGCCTATTACCGGCGCTACCGCGGGGCAACCGCCGGAAGCGGTGGCGCCGCGCAGGCCCGTCCGTTCCAGAACCGCCTGATGCGGACCACCGGCAAGGCCTACGATGGCGCCTATCCAGGCACCTTTCCACTGGTCGGCACGCCCGATGACATCGCGTGCGACATGGAACGCATGAGCACCGCTGGGCTTGCCGGATGTTCCGTTGAGTTTCTCGACTACATGAAGGAAATCCCATACTTCGTGGCCGAGGTGCTGCCCCGCCTGGAGCGCAAGGGATTGCGTCTTCCCGTGGAGCCGGCATGACGGCACGGGCCGATTGCCCGGCCCTGCCTGTCCCGCCTCGTCGTCCTTACGCGCCCCCTCTGCCTTCGGCAGAGCGCTTCGATCTTGTCCTGAAGCGCGATCGTGGTGATCAGTTGACCGGCGGCAAACGGTGGGAGAATGCCGTTTCGGCGCTGGTGATGAACTCGAGCAAGGCGGCCTTGCCTTCCTCGGTTGCCCGGCGCGCGCGTTTGAACGCATCGGCAATCTGCTCCGGATCCTCGACACGCTCCGACCAGCCACCCAGTTCGCGGGCCAGGGCTGCGTAGTTTCCACCAAGATCACGCGCCTTGAACCGCTCATGGGACAGCTGCATGTGCGGGATCTCGATCGCCATGGTCGAGTTGTTGAGCACCACGGTGAGGATCGGGATACCGGCACGCACCGCGGTTTCGAAATCGAGGCCCGTCATGCCGAATGCCGCGTCCCCCATGAAGTTTACGCAGAACTTGTCCGGGGCTGCGACCTTGGCGCCGATGGTCAGGCCGAGGCCGGTGCCGAGCTGGTGGGATTTCCCCCACCCCATGTAGCCGCGTGGACGGGTCGCGCGGTAGAACGGCAGGATCTGATCGCGCGGGCTGCCCGAGTCATGCGTGACGATGGCGTCCTTGGGATCGACGACGCGCATGAATTCCGAGATCACGCGGTAGGGACTGATCGGCCGCTCCCTGGAGTTGAGTTTGCCCGCCCATTCGGTCAACCAGGCCTCACGGGCCTTGGCAAGCCGGGCAGCGCGCTCCGGCCCCCGCGTCGTCTTGCCGAGGCGATCCCGCACGGCTTCAACAAGGGCCGCAAGCACAAGCCTGGCGTCACCCAGCAACCCGACCTCGGCAGTGACGCTCTTGTTGAGGTCGCGCGCGTCGTTGGTGGCGTGGATGACACGTTTTTCCGGTG
>JBKDZY010000899.1:0-5359 GCA_047971765.1 Hyphomicrobiaceae bacterium
GCCCTCCGGACTGGTCGCGGTGAACGTCTTCAGCCCCGCCGCGTGCAGAACGCCGACACCATCAAGGGCCTTGTAGTCAGGTCCAAGACCGTTCGGCGCCCCCACCGTCGCCGCCTCGCCATAGATGATCAGCAGCTTCGATCCCGTGCGGCTTGCATAGACAGCGGCATGAAGTCCGTTGGCCAGCGCCGGACCACGGCCAACGATGGCAATCGCGAGCTTGCCGGTTGCATACGCATAGGCCTCGGCCATGCAGATTGCCGCGTTCTCGTGGCGCGTGCCGTACAATCGGACGCCGGACGCATCGAGGGCGGTCGCGAACAAGGCCGTATCGTCGCTCATGAGGCCAAAGACGGCCTCGACACCCAATGCCTTGATGTCCTGTGCAAGAACCTCGAATACCGGAACCTTGCGAGCCTGACCGGTGGAACCGGAAGGCTGTCGAGCGGTGGTCATGGGGAACTCCTGATACCAGCTCAAGGAAAAACATGCCATCAGGGTTGAAGCTCCGGCCGGGCGCGTCAAGTCCATAGCGCCCCCCCAACCGCCCCAGCCCACTCCGCCCTCACGGAAAGCCCTTGCGGCAGCATCGTGTTACGGGGGATAAAACCCGGTAATCCGACCGGACCCGAGGCAATCACCAGAGCCCGGGCGAACCGAACCGCCGACCAACGCAGGAGCTTCCATGCCCAAATTCAATTTTGACCGCATCATCGAGCGGCGCGGCACGCATGCGTCCAAGTGGGACAACATGGCCAAATATTCCGGCATCACCGCGCCGGATGGCATCCCGATGTGGGTCGCGGACATGGATTTCCAGGCACCTCCCGGCGTGACGGAAGTCCTGAACGAGGAAATTACACGCGGGGCACACGGTTACTACGCCGACACCGGATCCTGGGCCGAGGCCATGGCCCAGTGGGTCGAGCGCCGCCACGGCTTGAAGGTCGATCCGGCCTGGGTCAGCCCGACGCCCGGTATCGTCTCCGGCCTGGGCCTCATCCTGCAGGCGATCAGCCAGCCCGGTGACGAAGTGGTCGTCTTCCCGCCCGGCTATCACGCTTTCCGCCGCATCATCACCGCCAACGACCGTGCCATCCTCGATGCCGAGCTTGTCGAGCAGAATGGCCGCTACGCCATGGATCTCGACAGCCTGCGCAGGAAGCTGACCCCGAAAACACGGGTGGTATTCTTCTGTAGCCCGCACAATCCGGGTGGCACGGTGTGGACCCCGGAAGAAATCCGCGGGCTCGCCAGGCTGTGCATCGAAAAGGACCTCATCCTGGTTTCGGACGAGATCCACAACGATCTCGTCTATGCCGGCGCCAGGCACACGCCCACCCTGCTGGCCGCCCCCGAAGTTGCCGACCGGCTGTTCACCTGCGTCGCCGCAACGAAGACATTCAACCTCGCCGGAGCCCATGTCGGCGCGTGCTTCACCTCCAATCCGGACATGAAGAAGAAGCTCGATGCCCGCATCATGGCCAGCGGTCTCGGCTCCTATAACCTCTTCGGCATGATCGCCACCGAGGCCGCATGGCGCACTGGCGAGGCCTGGCTCGACGAACTGCTCCCCTACCTGCAAGGCAATCGCGACCTCCTCGACAAGCGCATCGAGGCCGGCGTACCGGGAGCCCGCTCCATGCGGCTCGCCAGCACCTATCTCGGCTGGGTCGATTTCTCCGGAACGGGATTGAAGCCCGAGGATGTCAGCGCCCGCGTGCGCGAGAAGGCGCGGATCTTCGCAAGCCCCGGCGAGCAGTTCGGCCCAGGCGGCGCGCACTGGCTCCGCTTCAACTTTGCCCTGCCCAGGCCGTTGCTCCAGCAAGCCCTCGACCGCATCGACGAGGCCTTCAGCGACCTCCGGTCGTAATGGCAGGGCAGCGCAAATCCGGCGCAAAACCCGTGGTCGGTGTCATCGGCAACAGTTTCGTTGTCGAGAACCGCTTTCCGGTGCAGCTTTGCGGTGAATGGAACCTCAAGGCGCTGGCGGAAGTCGCCGGCGTCCTGCCGCTGGTGTTTGCGGGATCGCCCGACATCACGGACTGCGCCGCATTGCTCGACACCGTCGATGGCATCCTGTTGACCGGCGCCCGGGCCAATGTGCATCCGGACAACTTCGGCAAGCCGCCGTCCCCGGCCTACGAACCTTATGATCCGAACCGCGACACCATCGCGCTCGGCCTGAGCAAGGCCTGCGTCGCCCGCGGCATCCCCATTTTCGGAATTTGCCGCGGAATGCAGGAGATGGCCGTTGCCTTCGGCAGCACCCTGCATCCCGAGATCCGCCAGTTGCCCGGCCGCATGAACCACCGCATGCCCAGGCTCGAAAGCGGCGAGATACACCCCGACCTCGATGTCGTCTTCGCGGACCGCCATGACGTGAACCTCGTGCCGGGCGGCGTCTTCGCGTCCCTGTATGGTTGCCAGACCATCCGGGTCAACTCCCTGCACGGCCAGGCGATCATGGAGCCGGGCAATCGCGTGATCGTGGAAGGTGTTGCCGAGGACGGAACCATCGAGGCCGTCAGGATCGCCGATGCCAAGGGCTTCGCAATTGCCGTCCAGTGGCACGCCGAACACGACCCGCAGACCAATCCGGTCAATCGAGCTTTGTTCGAGGCGTTTGCGGACGCCATGCGCACCCGCTGACCGCAGGTGAGCCCCGCTACACTGCGCACCCGGCCACGACTGCGGCTCAGGCAGCAAGCGCCACGCCCGCGCGGAGCGCCCCGCCGAAGACTGATACGGTCCGTACACGCAAACAAGCCATACCGATTCCGGCTTCGTCGGAATTGGTCTAGTTTCGCCCACACTCTGCTCTCGCGTCATGGAGGCCCACCATGCAGATCGGCGTATTCTACTTCCCAACCCACTACGGCATCGAAGTCGGCGAGTTGGCCCGCGCCCTGGAGGAACGAGGCTACGAATCCTTGTTCGTTTGTGAACATACCCATATCCCGACATCCCGCCGCACCCCGTTTCCCGGCGGCGGCGAATTGCCGAAACGCTACATCCACACGCACGATCCGTTCGTCGCCCTCGGCTTTGCAGCCGCCCAGACGAAAACCCTGAAGCTCGGCACCGGCATCTGCCTCATCACCCAGCGCGATCCGATCACCACCGCCAAGGCCATCGCCAGCCTGGATACCCTTTCCAGCGGGCGCTTCATCTTCGGCATCGGCGGCGGCTGGAACGTCGACGAGATGGAGAACCACGGCGCACGCTACAACACCCGCTTCAAGCTGCTGCGTGAGCGCGTGCTCGCCATGAAGGAGATCTGGACCAACGACGAGGCCGAGTTCCACGGCGAATTCGTGAACTTCGATCCCATCTGGTCATGGCCGAAACCGGCCCAACGTCCCCATCCCCCGATCCTGCTCGGCGGCGAGACCGATCACACCCTGAGGCGCGTCGCCGAGTTCTGCGATGGCTGGTTCCCGCGGGCCACGGCCACCTTCGACGCCAAGGCCCAGCGCGCCCGCTTCGAGACAGCCGTGAAGGCCGCTGGCCGCGACCCCGCGAAGATGCAGATCACCGTATTCCGCGCACCGGCCAATGCCGAAAAACTCGATGGCTACCGCGATGCCGGCATCACCCGTGCCCTGCTGGAAATACCCGATCTCAGCCGGGACGAGATCCTGAAGGTGCTCGACGACAACGCACCGCTGTTGCGACGCGCCTGACGCATCCTCCCATCGAACGGACCATCCCCTGTCATCGCAAGCAGCAACAGCCCTGCGATGACAGGGCAGCATTCGGCTTGCAGAGCGGGAACGGGTCGGCGCCTCACGCCTTGGCGATGCGCTCCAGCCCCCCCATATACGGCCTCAACGCCTCCGGCACGATGATCGACCCATCGGCCTGCTGGTAGTTCTCCATGATGGCAACGAGCGTGCGCCCGACCGCCAGCCCGGACCCATTGAGCGTGTGGACGAAACGCACATCCTTCGAGCCCTTGGGACGATACCGGGCGGACATGCGCCGCGCCTGGAAATCACCGCACACCGAGCACGACGAGATCTCGCGATAGGCATCCTGTCCGGGCAGCCACACCTCGATGTCGTAGGTCTTCCGTGACGCAAACCCCATGTCGCCCGTGCACAACAGCATGGTGCGATAGGGCAGTCCCAGGCGCTGCAGGATGGTCTCGGCGCACCGGGTCATGCGCTCGTGCTCGTCCATCGACGTATCCGGGCTCGTCACGGAAACCAGCTCCACCTTGGTGAACTGGTGCTGGCGGATCATGCCGCGCGTGTCCTTGCCCGCAGACCCGGCTTCGGAACGGAAACAGGGGGTCCCGGCAGTGAACCGCATCGGCAGTTCGTCTTCCGCAACGATCTTTTTCCGCGCCAGATTGGTGAGAGACACTTCCGCCGTCGGAATGAGCCAGAAATTGTCGTCGGTATGGAACAGGTCCTCGGCGAACTTCGGCAGGTTTCCCGTGCCGTAGGCTGCATCATCGCGGACGAGCAGGGGCGGATTGACCTCTGTATAGCCACCAATCCCATCGGCTTCGGGAGCAGTGTGCGTGTCGAGCATGAACGCGGCAAGGGCGCGTTCCATGCGCGCGAGCGCCCCCTTGAGGAACACGAAGCGCGCCCCCGAAACCCGGCCCGCACTCTCGAAATCCATCAAGCCCAGCGCCTCGCCCAGCTCGAAATGCTGCTTCGGCTCGAACCGCGCCGCACCGTCGGCAATCCCGGGACCGCGGCCCGACGGCTCATCACCACTCGCCGGGCCAGCAATGCGGGCCTCGCCCCACCTCCGCACCTCCCTGTTGTCGTGCTCGTCCTTGCCGTCCGGAACATCGTCCAGCGGCATGTTGGGGATCTGAGCAAGCAGGCGCTCCAGATCCGCCAGCAGCTCCCTGTCCTTCGACTCTCCCGCCGCAAACACGTCCTTGAGGTTGGCCACCTCCGCCATCAGCGCCGCGGCCTTGTCCTCGTCCTTGGCCTTCTTCGCGGCACCGATCTCCTTCGACGCCGCATTCCGGCGCGCCTGGGCCTCCTGCAACCGGGTCGCCTCCGCCCGCCGCCGCTCGTCCAGCGCCAGCACCGCCGAAGACGAGAACTGCCCTTCGCCGTCACCGAAAATGCCGCGGCGCTTCAAGCCGGCATCGAATGCTTGCGGATTATCACGAATGGCCTTGATGTCGTGCACGGGTCATGTCCTCGAAAAAATCAGGCGGCATTGCCCTGATGTGGGAATGCCGCCCGTGTTTATTCCGCGTGTCCGCCACAGTCCAGTGAGGTGCGTCAATCGTCCGAGGCTGCGGCAGCGTCGGCTTTTGCCTGGCGGCTCTTGGCGATCCTGTCCACCAGGAAGATCGACCCTTCATAGAGAGCAATGGTCGGAC
>JBKDZY010000900.1:0-3451 GCA_047971765.1 Hyphomicrobiaceae bacterium
CCTGTATTGCCTCTGGCAATTGTTCCTCGATCTTCTTCAATCTGCGGGAGCGCGAAATCAGCAGAAACAAGATCAAGGCACATCCGGCAGCCAGCGCGCTCAACGCGAGGGATATGAAAAAACGGAAATCCCAGCAATATCCGCAACGGGACAAAGGCAATTGCCGAGAACAGCAACAGCCAGAACACGAGCTTACCCAGCTTGAATTCCCGTCCGGACTGCAGGATGAGACGATTTAGGGACACCAATGGAAGAGCATAATTGCCTTCACGGGTCAGCCCGCGCTGTTTCCGTAATTCCAACAGCGCATTCTGGTGATCACCGCTCTTCTGGACGATCTTCAAACGCTTATTGACAGCAGCGGACTCGCGACGGGAGCGCGCCAGCCCACGGAACAACGTCTCCAGCAGCAGATAGGTCGCAAGCGCAACCAGGAGGAAGGGACCATAAGTCCCCGTCAGCTGTGAAATCCTTTCAAGATCCATCTTGGATCACACACTATTCGGATCAAAGCTATCCGCAGGAAGCTCAATACCTGCTATTCGCAATTCCTCGAGGATCTGGGGACGAATTCCTGTCGCCTTCATCTCGCCACGCACGGTGCCGTCCGCATCTGTACCGGCACGGACAAACTCGTAGATCGTCTGGAGTTGGATCACGTCACCCTCCATGCCGGTGATCTCGGCGATATGGGTGACCCGTCGGACGCCGTCACTGAAACGCTGCAACTGTACGATCACGCGGATCGCCGCCGCGATCTGAGCCCGGACACTCGACTGGCTCATCTGAAATCCGGCCATACCGACCATTTGCTCCAGGCGTGTCAGCGCATCGCGCGGGGTGTTGGCATGGATCGTGGTCATCGAGCCTTCATGGCCCGTATTCATTGCCTGCAGCATGTCAAAGGCTTCCTCGCCTCGAACCTCACCAACGATGATTCGATCCGGACGCATGCGCAGTGCATTCTTCACAAGTTCGCGCTGGCGAATTTCTCCCTTGCCTTCAATACTTGGGGGTCTCGTCTCGAGGCGACCGACATGAGGCTGCTGAAGTTGCAGCTCTGCGGCATCCTCGATCGTGATCAACCTCTCGTTATTGGCAATATTCTGCGACAAGGCATTCAGCATGGTTGTCTTGCCGCTGCCCGTTCCCCCCGACACCAGCATGGACATGCGGGCGCGCACAGACCCAGCCAGAAACGCGGCCGCCTGAGGCTTCAGGGAGCCATTATGTATGAGGCGGTCGAGAGATAATGCCTGACGGGCAAACTTGCGGATCGAGACGAGCGGTCCATCAACGGCAATCGGTCTTATCGCAACGTTGATGCGCGACCCATCCGCAAGGCGGGCATCGACCATTGGCTGGGATTCATCGACACGACGCCCGACAGCCGCAACGATCTTGTTGATGATCCTCAGCAGATGCCCCTCGTCCTTGAACAATACCGGCACCCGCTCGAGCAATCCTGCGCGCTCGACATAGACATCCTCGTGCGTGTTGATGAGGATGTCTGATATGGTCGTGTCTTCAAGCAGCGGCTCGATCGGGCCAAGCCCTGTCATCTCGGCAATCAGTTCATCGACAAGATCATCCAGTTCGTCAGAGTTGAGCGGAAGGCGGTCTTCCCTGACGTACTGCGTCACCAGCTCCGACACGATCCGCCGAAGCTCCTCTTCCGAGACATGCTCAATGTTTGCAAGATTGATCTCTTCAATCAGCTTGCGGTGCAGGCGAACCTTGGCCTCGAGAATGCGATGAGCAATATTGACGCTTGGCGGCGGCTGCACCGGCGCCGTCTCCTGCGGCATACGTTCCGGCTTTTGAGGCTCCGGCGGCGGACGAGGTGAGAAGCGGCCTAGCAAGCTCATTTCCGGCCCCCTTCCTTCAGGTTGATCAGGGCAGTTGCTGCCACCTTGTTTCTGGCCTCGAGCACTGCTGACACATCCCGCAGGATGCGTGATCGCGGCGTAAGCTGCGCCAGCATGTCACCAAGGTCCTGGGCTCTCCGCAGCATGGTTCCGCTGTCTGAAACAAAGCCGGCGAACAGAGGCCCAAGCGCGTCCTGCACCTGCCTGGCGCTCACGCTGGCGCCAAACCGGCGCCGCTTGTTGACTATGACGGACAGCCGCAATTCCGTTCCGGTCAACTCCGACAACATGCCCGCAAGGCGGTAGGCTTGTCGCAGGCCGACGACGTTCGGCTCCGTGACAATGAAGATCTCGTCCATGCCAGTGACGATGTCCTGGAACCACGGCTGCCAGCAGCTTGGAAGATCAACAACGACATGACTGAAATCGGTCGCGACCAGATCGAGAAGTCGCCCGACCACCTGCGGGCTCACCTGTTGCGGTCCCTGCAAAGCCGGCGGCGCGGCAAGCAGTGTCAGCCCACCGACGTGACGAGACAGCATGATTTCCAGAAGGTGGCGATCGAGGCGCTCCAGATCGCTTGCCAGTTCGCTCAATTGCAGTGCCGGGGCAATGTCTGCGTATTCCGCCAGTGAACTGTGCTGAAAATCCAGATCGACAGCGCAGCACTGCCGCAGAAAGCCCTTCTTCTTTCCCGCAACCGCCAACAGCGACGCCAAACTCAACGTCGTGGCTCCGGCTCCTCCGACTGCAGACATGAACGCGATGCATTTCGACTGCGATGCCGCCCGCGGCGCAGCTCTCAACCGCAACGCCTGTTCACACGCCAACAGCAAGTCCATGTCTTCGAATGACGTTGGCAGCCAGTCGGCAATTCCAAGCTTCAAGAACTGCCGGGCGCTGGTCTCGAACAACCCCTCGGAAATGGCGATGACCGGGCGTCCTGCCGGGATGGCAGACTTGTAGCTGTCCAATGCGAACAAGGACGCGGGTTCATGCCCCAGGACATCGACAATATGCACGGCAGCAAACGCCACGTTGGGGTTCGCGGGATCGACAGCATCCAGGGTCGACGCGACAACCTCGCCGCGATAGGGACCGCCCCCCTCAAGAATGGTCTTGATGCGACCGCCCAACTCCGCATTCGGGGTGAGAATTGCCGCAACCAGACGCTCGGAACCGGATTTTTCTGTCGTCGAGAACATGAGCGTCAAGAGCCTGCATTGTAAGGTGTTGCCATGTCTTCTCCAGTTGCACTGGTCCGCATCGCGGGCATGGTGATATTCCCCACCCCCAGCAAGCCATTCAGGAATGGCAGCTCAAAGGTGAGCCCCGTGAGTTCGACCGTGATCGTTGGCACCGCGCCACCCACCCTGGCGGGATAGGGGCCGGGTCGTCCGGCAAACCCCAGGCCTGTGCTGGCATACGTGACGATCACGTTGGCGGGCGTTATCCGCCAGAAGATGTCGCACATTCCCGCCAGTTGATCAGTGGGGACACTGCCACACTGGGAAATTCCCTCCCGCCCGTAGACAAGGGTATTCATGGCATTGCCATCATAGGTTCCACCGGAACATGTAGCC
>JBKDZY010000901.1:0-18020 GCA_047971765.1 Hyphomicrobiaceae bacterium
GCTGGCGCCTTGGAGCGGTTGAAGATGCGGGCGGCAGGCCGGGCCGGGAAAAGGATCTCCCTCGAACGGGACGTCTGCCGGGAGATTGATGATGCGGGTCACCTGGGATTGGGAGCCGGGCGGGAAAAGTTGAATAGGGGAGGGCCGGCTAAGGTAACCGCGAGAGCTGGCTCAGCATTCATCCTGGCGGTTTTTGCTGCTTTTGTGCTGGCCGTGGCGAGGCCGGCGGCAGCCCAGACAAGCCAGCGGCCCATTCCGTTGCCGCCGCCCAAGCGCATTGTGCCAACGCCGCCTTCCGAAGACAAAGGCAAGGAGGAAGAGCTCGGCAAGGGGTTGGCGCCTGAATCTGTACAGGCCGACATTTCGACCCGGAATATCGTTGTCACGTCGAGTTTTTCCGGCACCGAGATCGTCGTTTTCGGCGCGGTGCACAATTCCCGCCAGCAGAGTGCCGAGGCTGGGCTCTACGACGTGGTCATCGTTGTGGTTGGCACCCCGACCAGGCTCGTCGCGCGCCGCAAGTCCCGGGTCGCCGGCATGTGGCTCAACACCGACAGCCTCGCCTTCGATAGCGTTCCGAGCTACTACGCGATCGCATCCACCCGCCCACTCGATGAAGTGGCCTCGCCCGAGGTCCTGAAGGCGTCCGGCATCGGGTTCGACTATGTGCCAATGACCCTGCCCGACGGGGGGGAGAAGCCGTCAGCCGCGGAAGTCGACACGTTCCGGAACGCGATCGTTCGCTTGAAGCGCCATGAGCAACTGTACGCCACCAAGAATTTCGCGGTTTCGTTTATCGGACCGAGCCTGTTTCGGGCCGCGATCGCATTGCCGGCAACGGTCGTCGTCGGCCCCTTCGAAACGCGCGTCTACCTGTTCCGCAACGGAGAACTGCTGAGCAATTTCTCGGTCCGCCTGAACCTGGAACGCCGCGGCCTCGAGGAAGCGTTGCACGGAGCCGCGTTCCAATACCCTTTTATCTATGGGGCAACGGTCGTTTTTCTGGCCATGGGAGCGGGGCTGTTGTTCACTGCCGTATTCCGTGGGTTGGGCAGGTAGCTGGTGCCTGGGCCTCGTGCACGCCCACGCCTCTATGCGAGGCGTCAGGCCATCTCGGCTTCGGTCGACGCAGCCTCTGCCAGCACCCATTCGGTGAAGGCTTTCACCTTTGGCGCGCCAGCCTTGGCCTGCGGGCAGACGACATGGAAGACGCGGTCCGTCTTGAGTTCAAGCCTGAACGGGGCAACCAGACGCCCGCACCTCAGGTCGTCATGAACCAGCGCCTTGTAGCCGAGCAGGACGCCCGCGCCTTCGATCGCGGCGTTCATGGCGTGGTCTGAACTCGAAAAACGCAATCCGCGTGCGAGGTTCACGCCCTTGACCTTGGCTGCCGCCAGCCAATCCGTCCATCCCGGCAAGCCCGAGAGATTGCCAAGCATCTCGTCGTGAATGAGCATCACCTTGGCAAGGTCAGCCGGAACCCCAATGCCGTGCTTCTCCACCAGGCGCGGGCTCATGACGGGAAGCAGGGTGATGCTGAGGAGGCGCTGGGCCGAATAACCCCGTGAAATATTGAGGGTGTTGCGGATCGCGATGTCGACGTTGTCGGTGGTGAAGTTGGCCATCGACAAGGTGCTGGAGATGCGTGCGTCAATCTCCGGATGGGCCATGAGAAACCGGTAGAGACGCGGGACCAGCCACTTGGCCGTGAAGCCTGGCGGTGCGCTGATGACCAGGACGTTGTCTGCTTTCGCGCGGTCGAGAAGCTCGACCGAATGGCGGATCTGAAGAAACGCCGCGTGCAACCCGGGATAGAGCGCCTCGCCAGCGGGCGTCAGCGCAATGGCGCGCGGTCTGCGCACGAAAAGACGCTGGCCGAGGAAATCCTCCAGGCCCTTGATCTGGTGGCTGAGGGCTGCCGGTGTGACAAACAACTCATCGGCCGCGACCGTGAAGCTCAGATGTCTGGCAGTGGCCTCGAAGGCGCGCAGCGCGTTCAGTGGTGGTAGAGGTTTTTGCATTGAGTTAAAAATTTCTCATTCATGTGCGTTGAAAATATCGCTTGTTGACGGATTTGGCGCAACATAAATCTCAACCATGAGGAGCGCCACAAGGCAGCGTGGCGCGGACGCAAGTGGGAGATGAGCCATGTGCCAACATCAGCAATTCGAAACGGTCAGTACCGTGTCAGCCGAAGAGATCGAAGCCGGAATGGCGTGCGGACGCAAGGAACGCGCACAAATGCTGGGCGTGTTTGCCGATGCCTTGTCGCGGTGGTTGGAACGGCTGCTGCCGGTCTCGGTACAGCGGATCGACCGGGAAACCGGCATGACCGAAACCCCGTGGTGAAGCGGTCGACAGCAGCGAAGCCGCTCGCCGCCTCATCGGTTGAGATGACCATGAGCAGACAAGCAGGTGATGAAATGGACAAGAACGCAGGGTTGCCAACATTGATTGCCGAGCGGCCAAGGCCAGAGCGGATCGCCGCCGCCGCGCGGCGTGCGCGCAGGGAGCGGGCGGAGACATTCGCCAGGGCGATTTCGGGCGCTCTGGCCTGGGTGTTTCCCCGTCTGCGCCGCCGCGTGATGTCGGCCCACGAGGCTTGTTGCCAGGTCGCCACGACGGGAGCATCGAAGTTCGCAGCAGGCCACTGAAGCGGTGGAGCGCCGTTGCCAGGGCCGCGCACCAAGCCACAAGTGAAAGGGGCCGGTCACCTCCCGTGGGTGACCGGCCCCTTCCATTTCGCCGAAGCCGCACTTGCGCGGCGCGGTTGATCAGGCCGACAGCTCTCCAACCCGCTTCAGGTACCACTCGGAATCACCGAACATCGTTTCGCACATGGTGATGCGCTTGTAGTAGTGGCCGACCACCAGTTCGTCGGTCATGCCCATGCCACCATGAAGCTGGATGCCTTGCGCGCCGACGAACCGGCCGGATTGGGCGGTGCGCACCTTGGCCATGGCCACCATGCGGCTGGCATCGGCCGAACTGTCGTCGAGCGCCTGTAGGGCGGCGTGCACAATGGCGCGCGACTCCTCGGTCGCCACGCTCATGTCCACCAGCCTGTGCTGCAGGACCTGGAACTTCGACAGGGGTTGGCCGAACTGCTGGCGGGTCTTGAGATACTCGACCGTGATGTCGGTCACCGCTGCCATGGCGCCGACCGCCTCGGCGCACGTCGCAATCACGCCGCGGTCAATCACATCGCTGATGTCGCCCAGCCGGTCCGTATCACCTTCGCCGAGCTTGTCGCCCGCCGCCACTTTGACATTCTCGAGCCGGATGGCAGCGCCGGGGCGGCCATCAAACGCTGGTGCGGGCAGCAGGGTCACGCCCTCAGCCGTGCGCGGAACCAGGAAGACACCCACCGGACCGCTTGCCGATCCAAGACGCGCGCTGACGATCAGCTTGTCCGCGGCATGGCCATGCAGCGCGAAGCCCTTCTCGCCATTGAGCGTATAGCCGGAGCCATCCTTGCTCGCGATCGTCTGCACATAGGTGCGCGAGTAGCCGGCGCCCGGCTCCGTGTGTGCCCAGGCCAGGATGAGATCGCCAGACGCGATCTGGCTCAGGAGTGCGCTGCGCTGGGCCGCGGTGCCCGACTTCTCGATGATGCCCGCGCCCATCACGACGGTGCCAAGGAAGGGCTCGAGCAGAATGAAGCGGCCGACAGCCGCCATCACGATGCCAAGCTCGGTCAGCCCCGCGCCAAGGCCACCTTCCGCTTCCGGAATAGCCACACCCAGCCAGCCCATCTCGGCATAGGTTTTCCATTCCTCGCGCCCGAACCCATCACCACCCGGTGTCCGGGCCAGCTTCTTCCATTGCTCGAACGGATACTTGTCGGTCAGCAGCTCCAGCAGACTGTCGTGCAGCTGCGAGCGTTCCTCGCTTGAAAGGGATGCCATCTACTTTGATCTCGTGTTTTCGTTTGATCGGGTGGGAGAAGGGCGCGGCTCAAAGGCCGAGCGCACCCTTGGCGATGATGTTCTTCTGGACCTGGCTCGTGCCGCGGTAGATCGTGGCAGGGCGCCGGTAGAGATGCTCGTAGATGTTGTCCGCTGACGATTCCGGTCCGATCATCTCGCCTTTGCATCCGGGATTTAGCGCCTCATGCTGATAGACGAGGCCGTGGCGTCCCAGCACATCGAGCCCGGTCTGCAGGATACCTTGCTGCAGCTCCGTGCCGCGCAGTTTGAGGGCGGCGGCTCCCATCAGCGACGGCGCGCCGCTGGTCCGTGCAGCCGCCAACTGGTCCGCCATCAGAGCCTTGACGGTCGCCAGGTTGACCTCGAGCTCGGCCAGCCGGCGGCGGAAGGTCGGGTCTTCGGACAGCGGCGTGCCGTCCTCGCGGGTCTGCGCCATGAGCTCGCGGATCTGCTCGATGTTGCCCTCCACCTTGGCGACATCGACGTTGCCCACGCGCTCATTGGCGAGCAGGAACGTGGCGTAGGTCCAGCCCTTGTTCTCCTCGCCGATGCGATTGGCGATCGGTACGCGCACATTGTCGAAGAACACCTCGTTCAGGTGGTGCCCCAGCGTGATGCCGATGATCGGACGCACCGTGATGCCTGGTGTCTTCATGTCGATCAGTACGAACGAAATGCCTTCCTGCTTCTTCTTGGCATTCTGGTCGGTACGAACGAGGGCGAACATCCAGTCGGCCCAGTGGGCCGTCGAAGTCCAGATCTTCTGGCCGTTGATGATGTAGTCGTCACCATCACGGTCCGCGCGGGTCTTGAGAGCGGCGAGATCCGAACCGGCACCGGGCTCCGAGTAGCCTTGGCACCACCACAGGTCACCCTTGATGATGCCCGGAAGGTGCTGCTTCTTCTGTTCGTCGTTGCCGAAGGTATAGATGACCGGGCCCGCCATTGTTGGGCCGAAGGACATCAGCGGCGGCGCGCCGGCGCGTCCAAGCTCTTCCTGGAACGCCATGAATTTCTCCGGCGGCCAACCCTGTCCACCATGCTGTTCCGGCCATTTGCCGGTGTTCCAGCCGCGCGAGCCAAGCCGCTGCAGCCAGGAGATATATTCGTGTTTCTCCAGATGCTGCCCGCGGGCCTGCTTGTTGCGAATTTCAACCGGCAGCTCCTTGGCGCAGAAGTCGCGGACTTCGGCGCGGAATGCATCGAGCGAGGTGTCGTGTTCCACCTTGCGGATGAACATGGGCCAGATCCTCCAGCGTTGTTGAGTGTGTCTTGAGCATGAACGCTAGAAGGGTCGGCGCCTATTGGCAATCCGGTCGTTGCCAAATTGTCGGTGATCGGGTGCCGCACCTGCCGGGCGCAACGGGGCAGGCGGAATGCCCGTCGCCCGCAGCCCGCCGACTGGAGAATGGAGGGGGGGGGCATGCAACTCATGCTGGCGGTTGGGCGAGGCCGAACGCCTCCACCTCAGTAAATGTTTACCCGACAGGAATAGTCTGGGGTCGGTTTGCGGACTGAGAGCGAGTGAGTGGTATGAGTTTGCTGGACAACTTGATCGGCGGGGCACATGCCCTGGGCGCATATTTCGCCTACGTCGCGCATAAGGTTTTCGTGGCGCCCGGCGGCTCCTTCGCGCTGACCTCGCTGTTGGCGGCCTTCCTCATTTCAGCAGCATTCCTCATCCTGCGGCGCCGCCCCGGACGCCGGCGCGTGCGCCTCAAGGTGCTCGTTCGCGCCCTGTTGTCGCGGCATTGGCTGGCCGCCCCGTCAAGCCTGACGGACCTGGGGTTCATGGCATTCAATCTGCTGATGTTCGGTGTGCTGTTCGGCTGGACGATGCTGGCTGCCAGAACCGTGTCCTCGGCCGTCAACTCGGGGCTGGTGTCGGTTTTCGGACCGCTATCGCCCTCGTCGCTGCCGGAACCCATGGTCATGGGCCTGATGACGGTGTTGCTGTTCCTGGCGTATGAATTCGGCTACTGGCTTGACCATTACCTGTCCCACCGGATCCCGTTGCTGTGGGAGTTCCACAAGGTCCATCATGCGGCAGAGGTGCTCACGCCGGCGACAAATGCGCGCGTGCACCCCGTCGACTCCATCGTGTTCAACAACATCCTGGCCCTCTCCATGGGCCTCGTGGGCGGCGTGGCGTATTTCCTGCTGGGCCAGAAAGTGCAGCCCTACATCTGGTTCAATGAGAATGCCATCGCCTTGGTGTTTGGCTATTCGTTGAAGCACCTGCAGCATTCCCACATGTGGATCGCGTTCACTGGTTGGTGGGGCAAGATCCTGCTGTCACCGGCACATCATCAGATCCACCATTCGATGAACCCCATCCATTTCAACCGGAACATGGGCGGCACCCTGGCCATCTTCGATTGGCTGTTCGGGACGCTGCACATCCCTTCGCGCAAGCGCGAGCGCCTGAAGTTCGGTGTCGAACCGGGTGACATGGATCCCCATTCCTTGACGGATAGCCTGATTGCGCCGGTGAGAAATGCAGCCCGACTTGTCGGCGCGGCACAGGGCAAGGCTCCGGAGCCAGGCGAGGTGGCAGCGGGACGCTGATGCGGCGGCGCCTGGCCGGGGTAGGGCAGAACGTCCTCCCGTCGAAGGGCTGTTCGTCCGCCCAGGAAAGTCGATCCGGTACCGCTGGTGCTTCCGGTTGACGCGCGGTGCCCCCGCCTCAGCAAATTTTTACGGCTCACGCCTATCCTGTGGCCGCCTGAATGTTCGAGATGGATGAGTAGTATGAGTATGACCATCAACCCGGCCGAAGCGCTGTCCTCCATCGGAGCCGGCCTGGCACATGCGTGGCAGGCGTTCCATATTTCGTCGGGCACCGTGTATTCCGTGACGACGTTGCTGATGGCACTCACCATTTCGGTTGGCTTCCTCATCCTGCGCCGCCGCCCGGGACGTCGCCGGGTGCGCATCAAGGTGCTGCTCCGCGCCCTGTTCCCCGGCCGCTGGCTGACGGGACCATCGACACGCACAGACCTGATCTTTCACATCTTCAACATGTCGCTGTTCGGCCTGCTGTTCGGCTGGGCATTGTTGTCCATCGGCACGGTTGTGCACGGGGTCAATGCAGGCCTGGAATCGGTGTTCGGCCCCTTGCAGCCAACGTCCCTGCCCAAACCCGTAGCCATGGGCATCATGACGCTGCTGTCGTTTCTGGCCTACGAATTCGGCTACTGGGTCGATCATTACCTGAAGCATTCCATCCCGTTCCTGTGGGAGTTCCACAAGGTTCACCACGCTGCCGAAGTCCTGAGCCCGGCGACGAACGCGCGGGTGCATCCGGTCGACACCATCATCTTCATGAACATCCTCGCCATCACTATGGGGGCAACCGGAGGCGTGGCGTACTTCATGTTCGGCCAGAAGGTAGGCCAGTTCGAATTGCTCGGCTCGAACGCCATCATCTGCGTGTTCATGTACCTGTTGACGCACCTGCATCACACACACATGTGGATCGCTTTCACCGGCTGGTGGGGCAAGCTCATACAGTCGCCGGCTCACCATCAGATCCACCACTCGATGGACCCCAGGCATTTCAACAAGAACATGGGCGGGTCTCTGGCGCTCTTCGATTGGCTGTTCGGGACGCTCTACATCCCGTCACGCCGGCGTGAGGTCACGAAATTCGGGGTCGAGCCTGGCGACATGAACCCGCATTCCGTGATCGACAGCATGATCGCGCCGGTGAGAAATGCAGCCCGGCTTGTCCTGCCCGCCAACGGCAAGGCGGCAGAACCGGGTGAAGCGCACGTCATGGCAGCCGGCAAGGCTGTGGCCGGCAATTGAAGCAAAGCGGTCCCCACGATGCCGGAGCCGGCTCAATGCTGCTGGTCGAGGATGTTGTAGACGCCGTAGCGTGAGGTCAGTCGGCAAAGCCCGGCAATCACGATGACCACGATCACCAGAACGCCGTAGCCCGCCATGTCCATGGCGCCGGTGCCGAACAAGCGGCGCATCTCGGCCATGGTCACGGCGTTGCCGCCCATGGTGTCCATCACCATCGGCAACCCCAGGAAGACTCCCATGGCGCACAGGGCTCCAACCAGCCCGGCCTTGATTCCGAGCCGCAGGAAATGACGCTCGAATTCGCGGGCGATGTAGCGGTCCGTTGCCCCAACCAGATGAAGAACCTCAACAATTTCCCGGTTCGATGCCATCGAGCTGCGCGTTGCGGAAATGATGATGGCGGTCGTCGCCGCGCCGACCAGCATCAGGATGGCAAGGCCGCCGAGCGCGAGCGTCCGTGTGACGGTGCGGATCTGCCGTTTCCAGTAGCGATGATCGTCGAGGTTGGCATTGCTGAAGCGCGAGGAGACGAGCGTGCTCAGCTTTTCGAGGTCGGGCGGCGCGTTGTTGTCGATTTCAACGGCGATCAACCGTGGAATCGGCAGCGTTTTCAGGAGATCTGTCTTGCCGAGCCAGGGTTCGACGAGGTCGGCCGATTCCTCTTCTGTGTAGGGGCGGACGGATCGGATGCCGCTTTGCGAGGCGAGCAGGACCGTCACATCCCTGACGGTCCGCGCCACGTCCACGCCATCCACCGGTTCGACCTGCACGGTGACCTCGCTCGCGATATCGCTGAGCCACGCCGAGGCCGCCTTGTTGACCATGTAGACACCTCCCGCCGTCAGGCAGGCGAGGAAGCACATGATGGCCACCACGAGGGTGAGTGACCGGCTGGTGACCGAGCCCGCCGGCACCACGCCCGACTTCTGGCTCCGCGGTCTGCGGCCCTTGGAGGATTTTCCCGAGTCTCCGTCCAGCTCGTCGTGCCGGGAGGGCATATGATCGAAATCAGACCGGTAATCGGCAGTGAAGCGGGCCTCGTCGTTGCGCTCGTGCGCGCCCGTGTCGTAGTGGCGGGATTGGGTATAAGTATCCGTGTGCACATCATCGCCATGCCGTGACCGGGGAGGCTCGGGCGGCGGAATCGGTGCGCGTGGCCCTGACGGCCTGTCATAGGACCCTGACATGACCGTCGTGTAACTCCAGGCGAGGTGTCTTGAACTGACGCATCAATTGATGGTCGTGGGTGGCGATGATGACCGACGTGCCGAGCCGGTTCAGTTCGATGAAAAGCCGCAGCAGGCGGCGAGCCATTTGCGGGTCCACGTTTCCGGTTGGTTCATCCGCGAGCAGAAGCTCGGGCTTGCCGATCACGGCGCGCGCGATGGCGGCCCTCTGTTTCTCTCCGCCGGATAGCACAGACGGATAGTCGTGCATCCGGTCACCCAGCCCGACCCACTGCAGAAGATCTGTCACATCCTCGCGGTATTCGGATTCGCGCTTGCCGGAAACGCTCAGCGGCAGCGCCACGTTCTGCCAGGTGGTCAGGTGGTCGAGGAGGCGGAAATCCTGGAAAACGATGCCGATACGGCGCCTCAGCTCCGCCCGTCGCGAGGTTTCAACATTGCTGACATCCTGCTGGAACAGGCTGATCTGGCCGCGCGTCGGGGGCTGGGCGAGGAACATGATCCTGAGCAGGGAGGATTTCCCGGCCCCTGAAGGGCCGGTCAGGAAGTGGAATGAACCTGGTCGGATGTGGAACGAGACGTCGTGCAGGACTTCACGTCCCCGCCCATATCTCAATCCCACATTTTGCAGCTTGATCACGCCATTCCCCATCCAGGCGTTCGAAGCGCACACTTTGCGGTGGCTTGGACTCGGATATGCCCCATGAGCGCCTATATGCGCGAAGTGGGACTTACGATCAATCGCCGACGATTGTGGCCGGGATATGGGTGGATAAGGTTGAAAAGTCCAATGCCATTGCAAACGTGTGACACTGGCCACCCCAGCCTGTTCCCCGACGGCCGCGCGGCGGCATGCTTGTCATGGCGCCGTGCCGCAGGATCGGCTATCCAGTACGCCACATCAGTCAGGAGCCATAGGAAATGTCCGTGAAGGCTGATCCAGCCACCAATATCGAGGTGCTGTTCTCGCCCGAGGCCATTGCGTCTCGTATTGATGAACTGTGCGCCGCTGTTGCCGCCACCGGTTTCGAGAACCTCCTTGTCGTGCCGATCATGACGGGGAGCTTCATGTTCTCGGCGGATCTGTTGCGGGGCCTCTACCGCGCCGGCATGAGCCCCGAGGTGGATTTCCTCTCGCTCGCCAGCTACCGGCTGAACACGTCGTCGTCGGGAAGTGTCGACATCCTGCGCGACCTGGAGCTGGACGTGCAGGGGCGTGATGTGTTGATTGTGGATGATATTCTCGATACCGGCCGGACCCTGACCTATGCGCAGGACCTGATCGTGGCGCGCGGCGCAAAGCGCACGCAGACATGCGTGCTCCTGAACAAGAAGGTGCGTCGCCAGGTGCCGGTCGAGGCCGACCACGTCGCTTTTGAATGTCCGCCGGTTTTTGTGGTCGGATACGGAATGGATCTGGCGAACCGCTACCGGGAATTGCCATTCGTGGGGCGGATTGCCACGGCGTCCTGATGGTTCGCAGCGGCTTGCAGGGGAGGGGACGATATGGCGAGGATATTGCTGGCAGACGATGACAAGGGAGCTCTCGACCTGGTCAGGCGGGCGCTCGCGATGGATGGTCACGCGGTGACGACCGTCGACGACGGCAACGATGCACAGTCGGTTCTCGATGGGGCAAGCTTTGACGTGATCGTTGCCGACGTCGATATGCCCGGCGTTGACGGCATCGAGCTGGCCGGCCTCGCCAAGGCGCAGATCGCCGGGATCGGTATCGTCTTCATTTCCGGCTCCCAGGAACTGCTGGACAAGGCTCGGAGCGCCGGGCTGGGCAAGGTCAGGCTGGTCATCAAGCCGTTCACGATCGAGAAGATCCGAAGCGAAGTCAGGGCGGTGTTGGGCAACTGAGCCTGAGCCGGCTGCAAGCGTGTCGGCGGTGCTGAAATGGTACGAACGGGATGAGCGCCCGTCGGGCCCGCTCCAGGGTGCGTTGTCTCGACCGCTCCGCCACGTTTCCATCAAACTCGTGATTATTATTGAACGATGTGTTTCGCTGGGAAGGCGTGCCTTGCGGCCCCGGTGTGGGCCATTGAAGTTGGAGAATGCCAATGCGTGGAGTTTGTTTGGCGGCCGCCGTGCTGACCGCCGCCGCACCGCCTGCCATGGCCGGGGAAATCGGCGCGAGCTCGCAGATATCCGCAGTCACCGTGTTTCCATCGGGTGCCGAGGTCTACCGGTCGGCAACCGTCAAGGTGCCCAAGGGTGAACAAACACTGATTTTCAACAATCTGCCCCCCATGACCGTCCCCGGTTCCGTCCGCGTGGAAGGCAAATCCACGGGTGGGCTGGAGATCGGGTCTGTCGATACCCGCCGCGTGCTCGTTCCCCATGGAGACCCCGAGGCCCAGGCGTCGGAACGCCGGCGGATCGAGGAGCTCATCGAGAAGCTCCAGGATGAAGCCGAGATGATCCGCGCCGATGTCGAAGCGGCCGAGGCGCAAAAGAAGTTCATCCAGAGATTGGCGGACCTGCCGGCAAATCCGCCGCCCTCAAACGGCCAGGCAGGTGGCGGGATGCCCGATTGGGGGCAGATATTCAATCTGGTCGGTAGCCGGTTGGCGGATGCCGAGCGTGCCCAGCTGGCGGCCCGCGTGAAGTTGCGGGATGTGGAGCGGCGGATCGACGACCAGAAGAAGAAGCTGGCGCAGCTTGCCCCGGTCCAGGCCCAGCGTACCGAGGTCAAGGTGTTCGTTGCGGCTGACGCGGACGTCGAGGCATCGCTCGCGATCCGCTACCAGGTCTCGAATGCCTCCTGGCGTCCCTATTATGATGCGCGCCTCGACACCGGTGCCCTTGACGGTAAGCCCAAACTGTCGCTGGTGCGCCGTGCGTCGATCCAGCAACGGTCGGGCGAAGACTGGGACAATGTCGCGCTCAAGCTGTCCACGACCCGTCCGGGCAGCGGCACAGCGGCGCCGGAACTCTACACCGAAACCGTCGATTTCGAGTCCGACAAGCCGCGCCCCGAACCGGTCGCCAAGATGGGGCAGGTGCGGTCGATGGCACGCCTGCGCACAGCCGATGCAGCTCTGGCGGCAGCACCCGCTGCGGAAATGGCCGACGCCCGCGAACGCATGGCACGGGTAGAAGCCGCCGCCTTCCAGGCCATCTTCGAGGTGCCCGGAAAGGTGACGGTTGCGGGCACGGGTGAGCAGAAGCGCGTCAAGCTCGACGCCACTGACCTCGACCCGGAATTGATCGTGCGCACGACCCCACGGCTGGAAGCTCGCGCCTACCTCTACGCCAAGTTCGCCAATCCGGGCCTGACGCCCTATCTGCCCGGCCAAATTTCGCTGTTCCGTGACGGAACCTTCGTCGGTACGGGGCAGCTTCCCCAACTGACACCCGGCGAGAAGCACGAACTTGGCTTCGGTGCCGACGATGCGGTGCGCGTCCGCCACAACCTGGTCGAGGACAAGCGCGGCGAGCGTGGCATCATCGCCACCTCGAAAACCGACGTCCGAACCTGGCAAATAACGGTCACGAACGGGCACACCCAGTCCATCCAGCTCAGCGTGATCGATCAGGTGCCGGTCTCGAAGAATGACGACATCAAGGTTGAAACGGTCTCGCGCCCCGATCCGACCCGGCGCGATGTCGAAAACCGGCGCGGCATTCTCGCCTGGGATGTGAAACTCGCACCGAAGGCGGAGTGGAAACTCCAGCACAGCTATCGCGTGACCTGGCCATCCGCCAAGCAGATCGAGTACGGATGGCGACGCAACTGACGCCCCGCTGACAGGTTCGCACAACACGCGCGTGGACCGGCCATGTCGCCAGGCCAGGAGTTGGCCGGTCCCGCTTATGCACCAGCGACGCCTTGCGCCAGGCGAACAACCTGTTTGCCCGTGTTCCCGCCCGTGAGCACGTTGACCAATGCTGAGGGGGCCTTTTCCATGCCATCGGCGACCGTTTCATGATACCGCAGTTTGCCCTCGCGCCACCAGCCAAGCAGCTCGGCCAGAGCCTGGTCGCGGCGTTCCAGATGGCTGCCGATGCGGAAGCCCTGGATCATCGCAGACTTGTCGAGCAGTGCGCCGACATTGCGGAAGCCTTTGGGCTGCGTGGTGTTGTATTGCGAGATGAGTCCGCACAGCGGGATGCGTGCGCCAACATTCAGGTGACGCGCGACGGCGTCGAGGACATCCCCACCGACGTTCTCGAAGTAGATGTCGACCCCATCCGGAAGCGCATCCGTTAACTGCCGCATGAAGTCATCGGCCTTGTAGTCCACGGCAGCGTCGAAACCGAGATCGTTCACCACGTGGCGGCATTTGGCGGGGCCACCCGCGATGCCCACCACCCGGCAGTTCCGGATGCGTGCGATCTGTCCCACGGCACTGCCGACTGCGCCCGCTGCTGCGGAAACGACGATGGTTTCGCCGGACCTGATATGTCCGATGTCGTGCAGTCCGACCCACGCCGTCGCTCCGGATTGACCGACGATCCCGAGGGAAAGCGACAGCGGATCAAGGTCGCCTGCCACCTTCCGCAGCCCCACGCCGTCGAGCACCACATGCTCCCGCCAGCCGAACTCGGATTGCACCGCGTCCCCCGGCTTGAAATCCGGATGCCGGGATTGGACGACAATGCCCGCCCCGCGGCCGATCATGATGTCGCCCACCATCAGCGGGTTTGCGTAGCTGCGCGTGCCGCTCATCATGCGGCGCATATAGGGGTCGATGGAAAGATAGCGCGTCTTGACGAGCACCTGCCCCTCCCCGGCCTGCGGGATGGGGGCATCCTCGATCCGGAAACAGCCGGCATCAGGAAGTCCGTCCGGTTCCTTGATGTAGCGGATGACGCGATGCGTGGTCATCGGTTCAGCTCTCCCGGCGGACGGCATCCACACGCGCCGAACCCGCCCGGGGATATGCCATCACATCAAGGCCTGGCTGTCACGCCAACAACCGGGCTGACCGGATCTGACCGCCCCGCGACCAATCCGGCTTTCCTGCGGCATCTTTGATCAAGCCGTCGGATTTGCCCGCAGGGCCTTTACCAGCCCGTCGATGCGGGCCCGCAGCGACGCAGCGGTTTGCTGGTCCGCCGTGCGGATTTCCTCTTCCTGCAGGACCACACTGATGGTCTCGAACGGTTCGCGCACGAGCTGCCGGTAGACCTCCCCCGTCTTGCCAATGTCGGCCAGGGTGGAATCGGTCGCGTCTGCCTCGGAGGCGGTGCTGTTGGTCCGTTCACGCGCTGCAACGATCGACACGGCCAGATCCCAGGCGGCTGTCACGATGCTGAAATCGTGGTTGGACGTTCCGTTGGCAGCGCTGTTGCCGCCAGCTTCGACATTGACCGGGCGATGCGCATGGCCGTTGCGTCGTGCCGCCATCTTGTGAGAAATTTCGGGTGCCGGGCTCAGTAGGTCGGTTGGTGTAACGTCCAGAACCTCGCAAATCCTACGCAACATGAAAAGGTCGGGTTCCACCTCTGCGCGTTCGTAGCGTGTGTATCGGTTCTCGTCGATGTCCAGCGCACGCGCGAAACTGCGGGCTGTAGGGTATCCCCTCGGGACACGTAACTCTCTCAGGCGCCGGGCGAATTCATTCCTGACACTTTGTTTTTCCAATGGTTGCACGATCGTATCCATAGGCAGCAAAAATCAGCGAATTATTTATGGTTTAGTTAGCATACTGTAAATCTCTCCTCCGTGAAGATCTGTTTCAATGCAGGGAGGGTGAACTGTCGATAAAGCGAATTGAACGACGTAATATTTGTGGGTTGATCAAGCGATTCAGGCGTCAAATATAACGTTTACGGAATGTTTTGCAATTGCGGTCCTGTGGCAGCCCGCTGGCTGCTTCACAACGTCGCCCGTGTGCTCCTCCCGTGCGCAGAGCACGACAATCACGAATTCCTGTCGGTTCTGGTTGCGAACCAGTGGGCCCATACGGCAGCATCACTCATGATCAGGATTTTGGACGTGTCGTCTCACGATTGTTGCGATCGCTATGGAGGACTTCTGCCATGAGATTCGAGAAACCCTATTCGGGCATCAAGGTCGTTGACGCGAGCCAGGGCGTGGCCGGACCATATTGCGCCATGCTTCTCGGACGCCAGGGGGCCGAAGTCATCAAGGTGGAACCGCTGGAAGGCGACTGGTCGAGATCGCTCGGCGCCAGATACGGAGACCAGACCGCATTCACGGTTGCCGCAAATCTGGGCAAGAAGAGCATCGCGATCGACCTGAAATCGGAACATGGCCGCACCATCGTCGATAAGCTCGTTGCTGATGCCGATGTTTTCCTCGAAGGGTTTCGCCCCGGCGTGATCGACAGGCTTGGCCTGGGATATGAGCGCCTGAAGGGCATGAACAACAACCTCATCTATGTATCCGTATCGGGCTTCGGGCAGGAAGGGCCGCTCAGCAGGAAGCCGGCGATGGACCCGATCCTTCAGGCATTCTCCGGTTTCATGTCCGAGAACACGGGGCCGGATGGCGTGCCCCACCGGACGCCCACCATCATCGTAGACATGGCAACCGGGCTCTACACGCTGCAGGCCATCGCTGCCGCTCTCTACGCCAAGGCGCAGGGTGCACCTGGGCAGCGGATAAATTCGAGCCTGATGGAGGCTGCGGCCAACCTGCAGTCCATTCGCATGATCAGCGCCGTGCGCGATGGGCCGTTCCGCAATGTCTCCGGGCCTGGCGGCACGTACCTTGGCTCCGACGGGAAATGGATACAGATCGCATCCGTCAAGAACCATGAGTTCGAGGGGGTCTGCCGGGTCATCGGCCGGGAGGACTGGATCGACGATCCGCGCTTCAAGACCACCACCGACCGTTATCAGAACGCGGCCTATCTCGGCGAGCAGGTGGCCGCAATCATCAAGACCCGCCCCGCGACCGAATGGCGGGACAAGTTCACCGAGGCCGGCCTGCAGAACGAGGTGGTGCAGACCTACAATGAATTTGTCGCCCATGAGCACACCAAGGCAACGGGCTTGATCTCGTGGACCGTGCAGCCGGGGGCCGATGAACCCTGGGCCACCCCGAACCCTGCGGGCACCACAAGACTGAAATCAGGAGACAAGGACGCCTTGTCGCCCGATCTCGGTCAGCACACGTTGGAAATCCTGTCGAGCCTTGGCTATGGCGAGAAGGACATCAAGGCGCTGGTCGAAGCCAAGGTCGTCGGGATCAATCGCACTTCAGGCTGAAACGGAAGCGCTCAAGCCGCGACTGCGGCCCGGCGCCTATGCGCCGCGCCCGCGAAGCGCCCCGTCACGGCCATTTTGGAAGGCGGCTGGACCTTACGGCGAAGCCATGGCAGTTACCTGGGGTCGCAGCCAGTGGATGTGAGCGCGTTGCACGAAGAACACCCCATATCCTCGCCCATGCCTGTCGAATGGCTGGTGTCCGACCAGCCAATTCCGTACCCGCAGGCGCTCGCGGTGATGGACGCCCGGGCCGCGGCCATTTCGCGAAGGGAGGCCGCAGAGCTGGTCTGGCTGCTCGAGCACCCGCCGCTCTACACGTCCGGAACCAGCGCAAGGCAGCAGGATCTGCTGACGCCCGACCGGTTTCCCGTTTTCGAAGCCGGGCGGGGCGGGCAATACACCTACCACGGCCCGGGACAGCGGATTGCCTACCTCATGCTCGATGTCCGTCGCCGCGGCGGCGATGTCCGCCGTTTCGTTGCTGCGTTGGAAGGCTGGCTGATCGACACACTCGCCGCGTTCGCGGTGAAGGGAGAAACACGGACAGACCGTGTCGGGGTGTGGGTGGCCCGTCCGGAAAAGGCGAAAGATGCCGAGGACAAGATCGCAGCCATCGGTATCCGCATCCGTCGCTGGGTCTCCCTCCACGGCGTATCGCTCAACGTGGAGCCGAACCTCGAGCACTTCTCGGGCATTGTGCCATGCGGTATTTCAGACCATGGCGTCACCAGCCTTGTGGATCTCGGCCGCATCGTCACCATGCCGGAAGTGGACATGGCGCTGGAGGCCGCCTTCCGCAGCCGGTTCGGGCCGATCGTCCGGATGACCACGGTGCCGGAATTGACCGCCCCGGCACCGTCGCCTTGAGGTGTTTCCACTTTGAGTGGAAAGGCTCAGGCCGCGACTGCAGCTCAGATAGTGTGTGCCGCCCACGCGGAGCGCTTGGCCTTTCGGCCGGTACGTCGCGTGAGCGCGAACGAGCCAGAGCAAGTCTGGAAAACCGGAAGTGGTCTGGAGCCTGCTGGGCTCAACTCCGGTTTTTCCGCTCGCGGATTTCTGCGAAAACCTGCCAGTCCTCGGCGCCTTCGAGACCCAGTTGCTTGCGGATTGCGGCAATGTGCGGCCGCAGGAACGGATTGGTCTCCAGCTCATGGTCGAGCCGCGTTGGCAGCGTCGCCTTGCCCGCCGCACGCAGGTGCTTGACCTCTTCCGCACGCGCCTTGAGCGCGGCGTTATCAGGCTCGATGGTGAGTGCGAAGGCTGCATTGGCCGCCGTGTACTCGTGCCCGCAATAGATCATGGTATCGTGCGGCAGCTTCATCAGCTTGGAGAGCGAGGTCCACATCATCTGCGGCGTCCCTTCGATCACGCGGCCGCAGCCGATCGCAAACAGGGTGTCGCCGACGAACGCAGCCTTCTGCTCGGGGCAAACGTAGCTGATGTGCCCCGCCGTATGGCCTGGCGTGTCCAGCACCTGCAGTCGGTGCGAACCGAACGTCACGGTGTCTCCCTCGCCCACGGTGGAATCCAGCGTTGGAATCTTGGCAGCCTCGTTCCTGGGGCCGATGACCGTGCAACCGGTCTCGGCCTTCAATTCGGCAATGCCCTGGGTGTGGTCGGCATGGTGATGCGTCACCAGCACGTGGGTCAGCTTCCAGCCCTTGTCGGCCAGGGCCTTGCGGACGGCCTCCGCCTCGGGAGCGTCGATGGAAGCGGTCACGTTGCTGCTGGCGTCGTGGATCAGCACACCGAAATTGTCGGAAAGGCATGGGACCTGGTAGATTTCGAGACTGGGCATGCGCACTGGTTCTCCTTTTGGCTTCTGATTGTCGGTTTAGCAGATTTTGGCCGGCCGCGGTCAGCGGTGGCTCGAGGGATGAAGTTCCAGCCGGCTGCCCGGCGATCA
>JBKDZY010000902.1:0-2041 GCA_047971765.1 Hyphomicrobiaceae bacterium
CGTTTCCATCGGCATATCCCAACCAAGGCTCGCCTTGTCCTCAAGCATGTTCATGGAATGGCGAATGGCCTGGCGGTAAATGCGACCTTCCAGGAATCCCCAATCGAACGAACCCTTGTAATGGGCGTTGACCGAGAAGCTGTCGTTCGCAGTCATATCCATGAACTGGTTGACGAAGCCCTGGTAATCAATCGACTGCCAACCGAAATCGATACCGAAGCGATGATTTTCATAGCGCCCAGCGCCAGAAAGAAGGTGGTTTGTCGACTTGTACAGACTTGAGTCTACTTCCCGCCCGCGTCCGTCCTTGTAGTTGCCGGCCTTGGTGGTTGTCCCGGTGTAGGAGATGCTTGCATCCGACGTGGCTGCACGCGCATTGGCCGTTGCACTGGACCCATTGCCATTGCTGCGATAGGCAGTGGTCAGACGGCCACCGGCAGTGACCAGCTGACCCGGCTCGGCAAAAACCGGAGCGGGTGGATCGACTGCTATCGTTCCACCAATGCTGTCTCCGCCCATGCTGACAGGTGTTACGCCCGCCGCAACCGAAATATTTCCGACGGCATTCGCGTCAATGTAGGACAGGGTCGGGTTCATATGGTTGGCACAAGACGCTGTAAGTGACATGCCGTTTACAAGAATTTTCAGCCTGTCATCGCCAAGGCCATTGAGATAGGGCAGTGCCGAGACCCCTCCGCCAGTCTGGTAGCTGAAGCCTGCCATGTCACTGAACAGGCGCGCGCTGTCGTTGCTGCCCAGAACCTGTTGGGATGAAATCGGCTGCATGCGGGAAAAAGCCTGCTGAGAGGACGGCCCGGTCGAGGCGTTCCCGAAAGTTCCAGGATCTGAAGGGGTCTGCGGAGTATTCTGATTGGCTGTTGACCTTGGAGCCTGAACCACCAAGGGCGGCAAGACCGACTCCGCAGGTGCGGCAGATTGCTGTGCAACGGCACTTACGGGCATGCCAATCGCTGCCAGCACCGCCGAAACCGATATGATCGGCGGTATTCGTCTTACTTTACACATCATGAAACTCAATTCTATTCGACGTTAAGGCGCACAAGACTGCTGCCCGCCCGCACGGAACGTGCGACCGCTCATACGGAAACGATGTCTGCTGACGGGTTCAGATAGGCCCGACATTCCGCAAAGGATTACCTGCAGAGACAAACTTCTGACGGGCGAGATATCCGGCAAGTCAAGCGAACGGTGGCCCACGCGCAGGAGCTGGCAGTTCCGGACGGGAAATAAACTGCAGCGAGGCTGGCCTGAATGAATGCCGGGAAACTTCTGCAGGCCTGAATGCTACCGATGGAAGCGGCACCAGCAATGCAACGATTGTTGATGCTGCATACGGACACTTGGCGTGGCTGGTGGACTTCTTTTCTTTGTCGAGTGGCCGACCGTCTTCATCCAGATCGACGAGCACCAAGCCCTGATCGGTACAAATAACAATTGTGGGGCCGTTTGAAGCCTCGTCCGACGCAAGCATGAAGCCCGGCGCCAAAAGGCTGCGCAGGAATAAATTCAATACAACAAAATATGTCAGACAACTACGCAAGAACTCTACCTCATATCCTGCAATGATATAAAGTTTTGCTCTTGTTATCAAGAACGCCAGCGATGCCTTCACTGATTTGGTTTGTACTGTGTCCAATCAGCTGCTGACGTGCTATTCCAATGTTTCTGCAGGAAAATATCGTCTATATTATACGTATGCAGATCGATAACAAGACGACAGTGCGACACTATTGCAGTGGGGCTTCCCATGCGTGGTAGCCGTACAGCCAATCAGCGTTGTCCTGTCCTTTCAGCCAATCATTTGCAAGGGAGTTGCGCTGCACGCGCGAGGTCCGCCCCATACGGGCGTTCTCATAGCGCTTGAGGGCAGCGGGAACATCGTCTCTTCCGACTCCCTCCAGTGCACGCGCGAGAACAACCGCGTCCTCGATGGCCATGCACGCGCCTTGTGCCATGAACGGCACCATCGGATGGGCTGCATCTCCGATCAATGTGGCACAACCGGATGACCAGCAAGGCA
>JBKDZY010000903.1:0-2191 GCA_047971765.1 Hyphomicrobiaceae bacterium
CAGCTTTTGTAGAGACCGCGGATGCCATCATCAGACGCGACATTTGACGAGGGAGCCGTTGGCGAGACGCGGCTCGTGGATGCTGCGGCACTGTGTGCCGGGGCCAATGTGTTCGGCCTGCTGTGGCTTGATGACAAGCTCGATGTGGTCGAGACATTCGGTTCGGTGGTGGGCCATATTCCGGTTGGCGTGGGGTTGACCGACAGTGTCGCGGCGTTCGTGGGGATCGAGGACGACATCAAGGCGCTTCGCGACGACACCGACGGCATGGTTTATCTTCCGGGCGTGCGAGTGCTGTGCGGCGGGCACCAGGACGGGCGCTTCAATTTCCTTGTGCGATGGTCGGACCGCGATGGCCGCTTTGTGATCCTGGTCTCGCGGGTCATCGGGCCGACCGGTGTGGAGCAGGCCTTCATGGCCGAGAGCCGGTTGCGGCGCATGGCCGAAGCGGAAGTGGCCGCCCAGGCCGAGATCATCCGCAGAACGAATGAACAGCTGGCCATTGCCAACAGTGACCTCAAGGAATTCGCCTATGTCATTTCGCATGATCTCAGGGCCCCGCTTCGCGGTCTGAGGTATGCGGCCGCCAATGCCAAGGCACTTCTCGAATCCGACCAGATCGACGGCGTTGGCGATGAACTGGGGGCGGTGATCAAGCGGTCCCAGCGGATGAGCCAGATGCTCACGGGCCTTTTCGACTATGCCAGTATTGGCCGGAAGATGGAGGTGGCGAGCCAACTCGATACCGGTGCGCTGGCCGAAGAAATTGCCGAAACGACGCGATTGGCGTCCGGTATCGACGTCGTTCTGGAAGGGACGTGGCCGATCTTTACCACGCTGGCCGAACCCTTCGATATCGTGCTTCGCAATCTCGTAGACAACGCCGTCAAGCATCATGACAGGAAAGACGGGCGGGTCGTGATTGCTTGTGATAATGGAGAAAATGCAATCACAGTTACCGTCAGGGACGATGGGCCGGGCATTGCGCCGGAGTGGCAACAGGCTGTTTTTCAACCATTCAAGCAGGCGGCGGATGCGGATCACGCGGATGGTGCAGGTATCGGATTGTCCTTGGTCAAGCGGACGCTCGAGCGGTTCGGCGGGTCCATCCAGCTGACGTCCGATCCGGCAACTTCGCGCGGCTCGACGTTTCGGTTCGTGTGGCCAAAAACAATCAAGAAATCGGACGTATGGGCTGGTTGCTGATGGTGTTCGAAAGCAACCCGGCAGCGTCCTGGAGGACCTTGGGATGAAGAGATCGATTGGCGGCAATTTTCTCGCGAAAAAGGCGGGATTGACGAAGTCGCGCAAGAAGGGGGGCGCCCTCGAGAACATCCTGATTGTCGAGGATGAGAATTTTGACGCGGATCATCTCAAGGCCACGCTTCACATCATGTTCGGCTATGCCATCCAGGTTCGGCGGGCGCGAACGCTGGGGAGCGCGCTCGATGCCGTCATCGAGCAGAAACCAGAGGTCATCTTCCTGGACGACTACCTGAAGCCCAACGATAACGCCACGCACACCATTCCGTTTCTGAGAAAGTGCGGATACACCGGTCCGATCGTTGTCGTCAGTGGTGCCGTCGACCGTGGCCGCCGGTCGATGCTGATGCGTGCCGGCGTTGTCGATGTCATCCACAAGGACGAACTCGACAGCGTGAGGATCTCGGAATCGCTCGAAAAGGTGCGTGCCGTGATCGGCAAGGGCGACAAGGACTTCGAGGCGGACGATCAGCAGCCCAGCGAAGAAAAGACGCAATAGGGCCTGGACCAACTCAGGCTTTGCCGGAATTGGCACGGCTGGTGGTGCTCACGCACCCTTTCGGCTTTCGTCCGGGCGCTCCGCGAGGGTGGCGCTGGCGCCGGACCGCGGTTGGGGCCCAAGCATCTCCACCTGAAGCGGAAACGCTATCGCGCCGCGCGCGTTGCCGCCCTGGCCCTGCCCGGGCGCCTGTCTCGCACGTTCGGGTCTCTCAGCGTCCCTCGATCCGGTTTTTCGGTTCAGCCATAGGTGCGTTCGTCGGAGATGACCTTGCCGTCATTCGGCAGGCTTCCGGGCGGCACGAGTTCGATGGCTGCGCGCAACTTGGTTGTGCCCTGGACGGTTTCGGCAAGCTGTTCGGCAAGGCCGTCGGAGGTCTCGGCGGTCTCGGCCTGCAGGGTCATGATGTCCTGTTCGCCGGAGCGGGCG
>JBKDZY010000904.1:0-2829 GCA_047971765.1 Hyphomicrobiaceae bacterium
CGACCGGATCAGGATCGTGACCAGGGCCTACGTGCGCGGGCAGTCGTGATCGGCGCTGTCCGCCGATGAACGGGTGGTCCATACGGCCGCTGGCGGATCGCCCATCGTGGGGCCGCAAGTCATGGAGTGGCGTTATGGCGAAATCGGTTGACGGTGCGAATGACCGTATTGTTGTGAAGAAGCTCCATCCCGCGCTGGGGGCGGAGGTGAGAGGCGTGGATTTTTCCGCCGACCTCGATGCTCCCACCATTGCAGCCATCCAGGCGGCGTGGATGGAGAACCTGGTCCTTGTGTTCCCGGAACAGCCGATCACCGATGCCCAGCACGTCTGTGTGACGCGCTGCTTCGGCGAGCCGGAGGTGTTCCACCAGAACATCATCAAGTCCAAACGCTCGCCGGAAATCTTCCGCGTGGCCAATACCGATGACGACGGAAAGTTGATGCCGCCGGACCATCCGACCATCAGGCAGCTTTCGGGTGCGCAGCAATGGCACACGGATTCGAGTTATCGCGAGACTCCCTGCATTGGTGCGCTGCTGCACGGCATCGAGGTCAGCCGCACCGGCGGTGTCACCTGCTTCACCAACATGTACGCCGTATGGGACGATCTGCCCGAGACGCTGAAGGCCAGGGTGAGGGGACGGCGCGCGCGCCACGATTTCGGGATGCTGGCCCGTGAACTCGGCGCGCGCGAACCGACCGAGGCCGAACGAAAGGCCATGCCACCGGTGTGGCAGCCAATGGTGCGCAGGCACCCCGTTACCGGCCGGCCGGCGCTCTACATCAGCCCGATCTACAACGACAAGATCGAAGGTCTCGACGATGCCGAGGCCCGTCGCCTGATCAAGGAACTTGCCGATTTCACCAGCCAGCCCCGCTATGTCTACGAGCACCACTGGTCACCGCACGACATCCTGATGTGGGACAACCGCTGCACCATGCACTACGTGACACCCCATGATCCGATGGAGCGCCGGGTGATGCATCGCACGACCATAGCCGGTGATGGCCCGGTGATTGCGGCCTGACAACCAGGCCGCGCGGTCAGGAGACTTTTTTCGGCTCCGGCACGTCGGTGACGGCGTCCTGCAGCTTCTCGAGCCCGGGAGGCACCGGACCGCCACATGCCCAGTCGATCAGCTCGATGGTGTGGACCACTGGGATCGGCGTGCCGAGCTGGATCTGGCTGATGCAGCCGAGGTTGCCGGCGGCGATGACATCCGGGCGGACCCGCTCGATGTTTTCCACCTTGCGCTCGCGCAGGCGGCCGGCGATGTCCGGCTGAAGCACATTGTAGACACCCGCCGACCCACAGCAGATATGCCCTTCCGGCACATCGAGCACGGTGAAGCCAGCCTTGCGCAGCAGCATCTTCGGCTGGTCGATGATGCGCTGGCCGTGCTGCATGGAACACGCCGCATGATAGGCGACCCGCAGGCTGGACCACCGTTTCGGCGGGCCAATGTCGTTGTTGGCGAGGAATTCCGTCACGTCCATGGCCAGGGCGGAGACCCAGGCAGCCTTCTCCGCGTGGCTCGGATGGTTGCGCAGCAGGTGGCCGTAGTCCTTCACCATTGTCCCGCAGCCCGACGCATTGATGATGATGGCATCGGCGGGTTCGCGATCCAGGACCTTGGTCCACGCATCGACATTGGCCATGGCCTGCGCGATGGCCTCCTGCTCCTTGCCCATGTGATGCACGAGCGCCCCGCAGCAACCGGCGTCAGCGGCAACTTCGACATCGACACCGCGCCGCGCCAGCAGCCGGATGGTCGAGTCGTTGATATCAGGGCGAAGCACCTGCTGGGCACATCCGGCAAGCAGGATGACGCGCCGCCTCGGCCGGCTGGCCATGTCCGGATCGGTCGGTTCATGGGCTTTTGCCGTGCCGGGTCCTGAATAAAGCCCCTCGGGCGGCAGCGTTTTGGGCGCAAGCGCCAGCATGGCCTCGACCTGGGGAAGCCCAAGCCGGCGGAACACTGGCGTCATCAGCCGGCCCAGCGGTGCCAGGGCCAGCGCCCGCCGGAAACGGTGCGGATGCGGGATCAGGTAGGCGAGGGCCTTGCGGATCAACCTGTCGGCTGTCGAGCGTTGTCCGGTTTCCTCGATGTGGGCGCGGGCCAGATCGACAAGGTGCATATAGTCCACGCTCGATGGGCAGGTCGTCGTGCACGACAGGCAGGTGAGACAGCGGTCCACGTGGTGCTGGACTTCCGATGACGCCTTCGCGCCGGTCTCGAACATGTCCTTCATCAGGTAGATACGGCCGCGCGGGCTGTCCCGCTCGTCGCCAAGCAGAACATAGGTGGAACAAGTGGCCGTGCACAGTCCGCAGTGCACGCAGCGGCGCAGAATGCGGTCCACCTCGGCGGTGCGCGGGTCCTGAAGCTGCTCGGATGTGAAATTCGTCTGCATCGGGCCTCGCCTGGGTGCGGCTCCCGGCCTGCCCACTCCGCCGGTCCACCATCCCGGCGACAGTAGGGAAATTCGAGGAACGACGCCACTCCCGGAGGCTCGCCATACCCGGAATTTCGTGGCCTTGCTGCGCAGACAACGACAATAGGGCATACAACTTGTGTTTGGTCCGCGCGCACGGCAATTGAGCTTGGGTCCGAGGGGCTTTAAACCTATCCCATGAAAAGCAACGAACCCATTCATGTGATCGGCGGTGGTCTCGCCGGTTCCGAGGCGGCATGGCAGATCGTCAGCCAGGGCGTGCCGGTGATCCTGCACGAGCTGACGCCGCAAGTGAGGAACGAGGCGCACCAGACCGAGGGACTGGCCGAGCTCGTGTGCTCCATCTCGTTCCTGTCCTAAGACAGGGCCGGA
>JBKDZY010000905.1:0-1914 GCA_047971765.1 Hyphomicrobiaceae bacterium
CGGACGATCCCAGCGCATGAAGCTGTGCAATCCCCCGAGCCTCGCCACGCGCTCCGCCCCGGGCCGCAGCATCAGGTGATAGACGTTGCCGAGCAGGATATCGGCTCCCGCCTCCGCCACCTGCCCCGGATAGAGAGCCTTGACGGTTCCCACCGTCCCCACCGGCATGAAGGCCGGGGTGCGGATGTCCCCGCGCGGCGTATGGATGAGTCCGGTCCGGGCCAGGCCATCCTGGGAGCGCAACGCGAACGTGAAGTCGGAAACCATGGAGATCGTGTCCAGCAAAGCCTGAGGTTCGGCAGATGGCCCTGGCCATCGCGCTTGAAGGGCGCAATAGCCCCTGCACCCTGCCCCATCAAGCCCTGAACAGCACGGACGCATCACCGTAGGAGTAGAAACGGTACCCGTCCCGGATGGCATGGGCATAGGCCGCCCGCATCGTATCGAGCCCCGCGAACGCCGACACCAGCATGAACAGCGTCGAGCGCGGCAGGTGGAAGTTCGTGACCAGGGCATCGACGGCGCGGAACTTGTACCCCGGGGTTATGAAGATGTCCGTCTCACCACGGAAGGGACGGATCTGGCCGGAGCGGTCAGCCGCACTTTCCAGCAACCGCAGGGCCGTCGTCCCGACAGCAACAATCCGCCGCCCCTTGGCTCTCACCGCATTGAGGGCCACCGCCGTTTCCGGTGAAATCTCTCCCCACTCTGCGTGCATCCGGTGCTGCTCGGTGTCGTCCGCCTTGACCGGCAGGAATGTGCCCGCCCCGACATGAAGCGTCACCACCTGGGATCGGACATCGCGCGCCTCGAGACCTGCCATCAACTCCGGCGTGAAATGCAGGGCTGCCGTCGGCGCCGCAACGGCCCCTTCACGCACGGCGAACATCGTCTGGGAGCTGTCCCTGTCGGCCTCATCCGCCGCGCGCCTGCCCGCGATATACGGCGGCAACGGCATATCCCCGAGCGTCGCAAGGGCTTCGTCAAGAAACGCACTGTGGAGCGACACGGCCAGTTCGACCTCCCCGCCGTCGAACTTCTGCGCCACTGTCGCATACAGGCTGCCCGCCAGACACACACGTCCCTCGGCAGCGAACACCACCCGGTCGCCGACCTCCAGGCGCTTGGCCGGCCGCGCGAAGGCCCGCCAGTGGCTTTCATCGATCCGCTTCACCAGGTTGAACGAAACCGCCGCCGTGTGGCCGTCGCGCTGACGGGTTCCCTGCAGGGCCGCAGGAATGACCTTGGTGTTGTTGACGACCAGGCAGTCCCCCGGCGCCAACAACCCTGGCAGATCACGCATCTGCCGGTCCTCCAGCACCGCCGTCGAGACGAAAGCCCCCCCCTGCATCGGATGGGCGCTGCGGACCACCAGCAACCGGGAAGCATCCCGAGGCTCGACTGGCCGAAGCGCAATGGAGGTCTCTGGAAGTTCGAAGTCGAAGGCATCGGTCCGCATGGCGATAGGGGGTCTCCCGGGCAACAGTCGCGATCGCCCGTCTCGCGGGCATTTTCAATCGGGCCCGGCTTTCATCTTGTACCGGACAAGACCAATTTAACTGGACCTGAAGCCAATCTGACAGGAGATTGGTGCGGCGTTTTCACATTCGGACATTCCTTGTCGCAGGCCCCTTAAACTTGGCAGCAGGCGTTACTAAATAGCCTTCAGGCTCGCCTCTTCAGGGAGCCAAGGGGGCCTACGGATCAAAATCCGGCAGACCCGAGTGGACATGACACAGCCCGAGACGCTGCTACGGGGCGCTCGGGGCGGGTGGAGGAAGATAATGAACGTCGAAAAATATACTGATCGTGCCAAAGGTTTCGTCCAGGCAGCCCAGAACCTGGCGGTACGCGAGGGGCACCAGCAACTAACCCCGGAACACCTTCTGAAAGTCCTGCTGGACGACGATGAAG
>JBKDZY010000906.1:0-1936 GCA_047971765.1 Hyphomicrobiaceae bacterium
TGGAAAGGGCGTTCACAGGCGGGTTGTCGATCCGCAGGACCGCAAGCTCATCTTCACGCCACAGTCTGGTGTTGCCCATTCTATCCTTCTCCCGTCTGGCATACCGGCCCACAGGCCCTTGCATGCGCGCGCGTTGGGTTTCTCGACCTTATCGGACAATCCATACGACGGGTCAAATATTTTCAGCCGTCCAGTCGGTTTATAATTTTTGAGCACACACTGCCGGACGAAACCGGCGTCGCCGCAAATCCGTGCAACAGGCGGCTTCGGCCCGTGGCAAATCCCGACGCCCTGACTGCGGCCCGCCTCAAACAACAGGTCTCGCGGGCCAGCCCGAGAGTTTCTAGCGCGTTAGCCCCGCTGCCTCGAGCGCGCGTTCGGCAAAACGCTCAGCGAGTGGCCCCAGCTGCCCGGCGTCCTCCGAGCTTGCGTTGCCCGCCAGAGTACGGTCGGCAATGCCCACGAAGATCACCGAGAAGCGGAAGAGCGCAAAGGCGACATGAAACGATGCAAGCGGTGCCGTCGGAACGGCGTCGGCCATGTATTCCGAAACGAACTCGTCTTCGGTTGGGATACCGGATGCGGCCCAATCCGTGCCGCGGATGCCGCCATATTCCTCTGGCATGGTGCGCCAGGGCATCGCGGCATATCCCAGATCCGCCAGCGGATGCCCGAGCGTCGCCAATTCCCAGTCCAGCACCGCGATGACACGCGGCTCGGTGGGGTGGAACATCATGTTGCCAATGCGGAAATCCCCGTGCGCGATGGAGATTGCACCGTCATCGGGCGGAAGGTTCTCAGGCAGCCACTCGATCAACCGGTCGAGTGCCGGAATGCGCGGCCCGGTCGATTTCCGGTATTGCCCTGACCAACGGTCGATCTGACGCTGAAAGTAGTTTCCGGGCCGCCCGAAATCACCGAGCCCGACATCCTCGGGCCGCAATGCGTGCAACCGCGCCAGCGTGCGGGCGGTGTCGAGGTACATGTCCCTCCGGTCCGCCACACTCACGCCCTCGAGGCCATTGTCGGCGAAGACCCGGCCGTCCAGCCGCTCCATCAGGTAGAACGGTGTACCCAGGATCGTTTCGTCTTCCTCCAGCCAGAGCGCACGCGGAACCGGCACCTCCGTCGATGCGAGGGCGCGAAGCACGCGGAATTCGCGCTCGATTGCATGCGCACCCTTCAGGATCGGCCCGGCCGGTTTCTTGCGCAGAACCATGCGTGCCGCGCCGAAGGTAACAAACCACGTGGGGTTGGACTGGCCGCCCCCGATACGGTCAGTTGTCAGGCCGTCCTGGTCGGGAAGTTTCGCCCTGAGCCACGCGGTGAGGGCCGCCGTGTCGAGGTCGCTCATCGTGCCTCCTTTGCGCGGTCGCGCAGGATGAACTTCTGTATCTTGCCGGTCGCCGTCTTGGGCAATTCGCCGAATACAAAGCGACGCGGCCGCTTGAAGCCGGCCAGCCGTTCGCGGCAGAAGCCGATCAGATCCTTGGCCGTGAGGTCGGAGCCGCCTCTGGGTTCTATGAAGGCCACGGGTGTCTCGCCCCATTTC
Organism: Hyphomicrobiaceae bacterium; assembly: GCA_047971765.1. Lineage (GTDB taxonomy): Bacteria > Pseudomonadota > Alphaproteobacteria > Rhizobiales > Hyphomicrobiaceae. The sequence continues at coordinate 1,553 of JBKDZY010000906.1, forward strand.
TCGTCCGGCCCGGCGACAACGGCGGCGAGCAGCACGTCGGGATGGGCGTGCAGGACATTCTCGATCTCGATCGAGGATACGTTCTCGCCGCCCGTGACGATGACATCCTTGGCCCGATCGCGAATTTCCATCTGCCCGTCAGGATGCACCACCGCCAAGTCTCCGGTGTGAAAGACATCCCCCGAAAAGGCCTTCGCGGTAGCCTCGGGATCACGGAAGTAGCCGCTCATGACCGTGTTTCCGGCCAGAACGATCTCGCCCAAAGTCGTGCCGTCGGCCGGCACCTCGGCGCCGGTGTCGTCCACCACCAATGCGCGGCCGGCAAGCGCATGCCGCTGTCCCTGACGAGCCAGAAAGGTGGCTCTGTCCTCGAAACTCCCGAAG
>JBKDZY010000907.1:0-2857 GCA_047971765.1 Hyphomicrobiaceae bacterium
TCGGCGGCGAGGAGGGCCAGGGCTTCTACCAGGCGACCGGCGGTCTCGAACTGGGGCGCATCAACGTCGCCTCACGCGGCGTGGGCGTTGCCGAGGGCGCCCTGCAGCTAGCAACCGAATACGCCCAGGTCCGCAAGACTTTCGGCAAGCCGATCTGCGAGCACCAGGCCATCCAGCTCAAGCTCGGCGAGATGGCGACCCGGGCGCGGGCCGCCCGCCTGCTGACACTCGATGCCGCCGCCACCTTCGACAGGGGCGACCGTTGCGACATGGAAGCCGGCATGGCGAAGTACTTCTCCACCGAGGCCGCACTCGAGAACTCCATCGAATCGATGCGCATCCACGGCGGCTACGGCTATTCGAAGGAGTTCGACATCGAACGCCTCTACCGCGACTCGCCGCTGCTGTGCATCGGTGAAGGCACCAACGAGATGCAGCGCATCATTATCGCCAAGCAGCTCGTGCAACGGAACCCGGTCCAATGAAGCCGCTTGAGGGACTGCGCGTCCTGACCCTGGAACAGTTCGGTGCAGCCCCCTACGGCACCATGTTCCTGGCGGACCTGGGCGCCGAGGTCATCAAGGTCGAGAATGGCAGCACGGGCGGCGATCCAAGCCGCCGTGTCGGCCCGCATCTTCTTGGTGAGGACGATAGCCAGTATTTCCAGACCTGGGGTTCCAACAAGAAGAGCGTGACCCTCGACCTCAAGTCGGAAACCGATCTTGTCACATGGCGCCGGCTGGTCGCGACCGCAGATGCGGTGGTCAACAATCTTCGCGGGGACCAGCCCGAGAAACTCCGGCTCGATTATGCCAGTCTCGGCGCACTCAATCCCGCCATTGTCTGCCTCCACATCTCCGCCTACGGCCGCGACAATGACCGGAAATCCTGGCCCGGCTATGATTTCCTGATGCAGGCGGAAACGGGCCTGATGAGCCTGACCGGCGAACCGGACAACGCTCCGACCCGCTTCGGCTCCTCCATCATCGACTTCATGACCGGCCTCACCGGCATGATCGGCCTGCTCTCCTGCCTCCTGCGGGCCAAGGCCTCGGGACAGGGCGGTGATGTCGACGTCTCGCTGTTCGATGTCGCGCTGCACCAAGTATCCTATCCCGGCAACTGGTTCCTCAACGGCGCACCCATGCCGACCCGCATGGCGCGCAGTGCCCACCAGTCGCTCTCGCCGGTGCAAACCGTCCGCACCAGCGACGGATGGATCTACGTCATGTGCATGCTGGACAAGTTCTGGCTGCTGCTGGCGGAGAAGATCGGCCGCGCCGAACTGGGCCACGATCCGCGTTTTGCAACGCATGCCAGACGCTGCGCCAACGCAGCCGCCCTGACCGCCGAACTCGACGCCGCGATGAGCACCAGGACGACCAGCGAGTGGATCGAACTGCTGAGCGGCACCGTGCCCGTGGCGCCGGTCTACGACGTACAGCACGCCCTCGAAAATCCGTTCGTCCACGACATCGGCATGGTGCGCAACGTTCCCCACCCCGCGCGGCCGGACATGCGCATGCTCTCCAATCCGCTCAAGATCGACGGCCAGCGCCCCGAACAGAACATCTGCTCCCCCCTCGGCGCCGACAACCACGCGATCCTGGGAAAGCTCGACGCCACCTGATCCGTTGCCACCGACACAGGCAGCCTGCCGCCCGTTGGCTCGGCCGTCACCCGCCGGTAGCCATCAACCTGCACGTCATCTCTATAGCAACATCGCCGAGGACATCATGAGCCAGCCCCCGAAGACATCCGCCGAAGTCTATGCCGACAACGCCGGCCGCACCTACGATGATTTCACTGTTGGCGAGATCATCCAGCATCGCCCCGGCCGCACCATCTCGGAGACCGACAACACCTGGTTCACGCTCCTGACCATGAACACCCATCCGCTGCATTTCGACATGAGCTTCGCCGAACGCACCGAGTTCGGCAGGCCGCTGGTCAACAGTTGCCTGACCCTCTCGATGGTCACCGGCATGAGTGTCAGCGACGTCAGCCAGGGCGCCATTGCCAATCTCGGCTGGAGCGATGTCAAGCTGACGGCACCGGTCTTCGTCGGCGACACCATCTATGCGGACAGTGAAGTGCTGGCCAGGCGCCCCTCGAAAAGCCGCCCCAGCCAGGGCATCGTGACCGTCAAGACGCGCGGATACAAATCCGATGGCACAATCTTCATGGAGTTCGAGCGCAACGTGCTCCTCCCCATCAAGAGCGCGAAGTAGCCTGCACGGCACTGCCCCTCTGGCCTGCCGAACTGGCCTTGATCCCCACCCGCGCAGGGCCGGGCGTCCAGCCCGGTGCGGTCCTTGAGCGAAAACACGCCAGACCGATAAAGGCTTTGCCTGCATCGGTCTGGCGGAAACGAACTCAGTGCATGATCGTCCGTGGCAGCCATGTAATCAGATCAGGCCATACGATCATCAGCAGCAGCGCAAACGCCTGCAGGGTGATGAACGGCGTCACCGATTTGTAGATGTCGATCATGGTCACACCTTCGGGCGCAACGCTTCTGAGATAGAACAGGTTGAACCCGAATGGCGGGGTGAGAAACGCCATTTCCATGTTGACGACGAACAGCACCCCGAACCACACCGGATCAAATCCCAGCTGCACGACGATGGGGAAGAACAGTGGCGCTGTCAGCAGCATGATGCCGATCGGATCAAGGAAGCATCCCATGATGATCCAGATGACCTGCATGCCGACGATCGTACCCCATTTACCACCGGGAAGTGCCGCAAGGGCTGTCTTGACGAGCTGGTCGGCACCAACCGCCGCATAGAGCGAGGTGAACATGGACGCCGCGAACACGATCCACATCACCATGCAGCTCAGTCGCAGCGTGATC
>JBKDZY010000908.1:0-9339 GCA_047971765.1 Hyphomicrobiaceae bacterium
TATGGTCGAGCGTGGTGAGGTCGTAGTGGCAGCACCAGGCGCTCTGGACCTTCAATGTCTCCATGGCCGGGACGCGGGCAGCGAGCCCTGGCCAGATGTCGCGTTCGAACTGGTCGTGGTCGATGTCGAAGTCCTCGCTATCGGGATCGTTGTCTTCCGGTGGGGCCATGCCCGAGAGAAAGTAGCGACCTTCAGGGCGGAAAAAGAGGCCGTTGGGGTCGATCATCAGGCCGGCGCCGGGCAGAGGCGTCGGGCAATCGACCACGAAGATGCAGCGCTTCCTGGGGCGGACCGGCAGATCCAGCCCGGCCATGGCCGCAATCCCGGCCGAGTGCCAGCCGGCGGCGCAGATGACGGTTCCCGTGGCGATGGTGTGGCCATCGGCGAGAGTGACGCCTTCGATCCGCCCGCCTTTGATTTCAATGCCGGACACCTTGCCATGGACGTAGGTTGCGCCGCGTGCCAGCGCACCTTTCCGCAGGAGCTGGACGAGGGATGCCGGGTCAATCCAGCCTTCGCCGCTGCGTCCCCAGCCGGCTGCCGCGATTCCGCTTGTGGATAGCCACGGAAAGCGCCGGTCGAGTTCATCGGGTTCCAGCAGTTCGGTATCCGCCCCCATGCTTCGTTGCAGTCTGATGTTGTCTTCCAGGATGGCGCGGCCATCCGGGCTCGCCATGACCAGATAGCCGCGTTCGCGAAAGGCAATGTCGGCATCGGCGCCGAATTCGGACTGGATGTTCTTGTAGAAGCCCAGACCGAACTGGGAGAGGCGAATGTTCTCCGGTGTCGAGAACTGCTGGCGAATACCAGCGACAGCGCGGGTGGAGGCGCACCATTGATAGGCAGGGTCCATCTCGACAACGGTAACGCGGCCCTGGTAGCCGTCGCGTTTCAGGAAGTAGGCAATCGCGCTGCCTACCGCTGCACCGCCAATGATCACGATGTCTGCACTACCTGGAGCCATGACTTTCATCCGCGTCGTGAATGCGTGGCTACTCTGGCGCATCGGTGCCGACGAGGAAAGATGGCACGTCTGTTCCTGTTAGCTGCTGCAATGGCCGGGGCAACCGCGGTTCAATAGTTTGGTGTCCGCTTTTCCAGGAAGGCTGCAACGCCTTCCTTGAAGTCGGCGCTGGCGCGTACACGGTCGCCAAGTTCCTGTTCCATCGCTTCCCTGGAGCGGGCGTGATCCGAGATGGTGGAGGCAATCTGTGTCTTGACGGCCTGCACGGCTGTGGGACTGTTCTGTGCAATCATGCGGGCCTTTGCCAGCGCCCAGTCCTGGACCTTGTCTGCAGCCACGACCTCATTGACGAGGCCCAGGCGGCAGGCGTCAGCGGCATCGACCAGGCGTCCGGTCAGGATGAGGTCCATGGCGTGGACGTGCCCGATCTGCTGGATAAGCTTGATGGCTGCACCGCCGAATGGATAGATCGCGAAGCGAACCTCGGGCAATCCAAAGCGGGCGTGATCTGCCGCGCAACGCATGTCGGTTGCCAGCAAGAGTTCGACACCGCCGCCGGCGCACACGCCATTGACCGCCGCGATGACCGGCTTCGGGAAGACATGGGTCTTCAGCAACGCCTTGTTGATCATGGTGGCGGTTTCCTCGGATGCGGTGAGGTCGCCGCCGATGTCGGCACCGGCACAGAATGCCTTGTCGCCTGCGCCGGTCACGATCACCGCGCGGCACTGGTGGTCTGCTGCCAGCTTGTCCCACAGGTCGGCCAGCTCCGCGAGCATCTGGCGTGGCATGGCGTTTCGTTTCGCCTGGTTGTCGATTGTCACCTGAACGATGTGGGGCTCGGTTTGGCTGACCAGGAGGGGCATGTGTTGGCTCCATTCTCGGGGCGGGCGGACTGGCGCTGTGCGCTTGCGCGGCATGGGCCATGTGGGCGATGCTTCAAATATCCGGATGCTCCGAGAATAGTTTGGTGGCGTCATCGTGCAAGGCATCGTGTCTCTTGAGGCCGCTCGGGGACGCGCAGGGAAGTTTTTTGTTGCTGCGAGGCTTGGCGTGGGGTGTCGTCGGTCTGGTGAAGAGGGAGAAGAAATGACGTATCAGTTCATCGAAGTCAGCCATGAGGGGCCGGTGGCCACGCTCGCCTTCAACAGGCCGGAGGTGCTCAACGCCTTCCACAACGAGGCGATGGACGAATGCGTGGCGGCGCTGGCCGATCTTGCAGCCGAGGAGCGCGTGAGAGCCATCCTCGTCAAAGGCAATGGCCGGGCATTTTCTGCCGGGTTCGACATGAAGGCCGCGTCGGAACGCGACATGTCGACGGTGGACAAGGTCAGGCGGCAGATGGAACGGCAGTTCGATTTCATCATGGCGTTCTGGGACTGCCCGAAGCCGACGATCGCGCTGGTACATGGCTTCTGCATGGCGGGCGCTTTCGAGGTTGCGCTTGCCTGCGACATCACGATTGCCGCGGAAGGCACACGCTTCGGGGAGCCGGAGGTTCGTTTCGGAACCGGCATCGTGGCGATGCTGTTGCCCTGGGCCGTCATGCCAAAGCACGCCAAGGAAATGCTGCTGACCGGAAATGACAAGATGGATGCGGCGCGGGCGCATCAGATCGGCATTGTCAATCATGTAGTCCCCGCAGCGGAGCTGGATCAGGCCGGCCGCCGGATGGCGCTCGATATTGCGGCGGCTGCCGGTCCATCGGTGTTCTTCACCAAGCGGGCGATGAACAGGACCTACGACATCATGGGTATGCGTGATGCGCTCAGGGCTTCGCTCGACATCGACGTCATTCTCAATGCGACGCCGAGCGAGGAAAAGGCCGAGTTCCAGAGAATTCGCAAGGAGCAAGGCTTGAAGGCCGCCTTGGCGTGGCGTGATGGCCGCTTTTCCGATTCCCAGGGCTGAGCGTGATGGCTGAATTCCTGGACACCGGGCCCGCTGACGGTTCCGTCGCGCTTGTGCTGGCGCATGGGGCTGGGGCTGGCATGGACACGCGCTTCATGACGGAGATGGCGGCGTTGCTTGCCGCACGGGGCATCAGGGTGCTGCGGTTCGAGTTCGGCTACATGGCGCAGCGGCGTGAAAGCGGAAAACGGCGGCCACCGCCTCGAGCGGACAGTCTGGTTGATGAATACAAGGCGGCTGTCGCGGCGGCCCGGCAGCATGTGGGCGCGGGTGTGCGGCTTGCCATTGGTGGCAAATCCATGGGCGGGCGCGTGGCCAGCATGATTGCGGACGAGTTGTCTGCCGATGGCCAGATCACCGCTCTTGTTTGCCTGGGCTACCCATTCCATCCACCGGGTAAGCCAGAGGCGACGCGCACGGCGCATCTGGAAGCGATCGCCTGCCCGTCTCTCATCGTGCAGGGGGAGCGTGATCCGTTCGGGAACGGTGACGAGGTGGCTGGCTACGTCCTCGCGCCTGCCATCAGGTTCGTGTGGATCGGCGATGGTGACCATGACTTCGGACCGCGCGGACGGTCCGGCTTCACGCGCAAGGGTAATCTCGCGCTGGCAGCGGACGAGGTGGCGGGCTTTCTCGCCTGATGGCGCCGAAGAGGCAAAACTTCCAGGCGTCTGCCGTGCCGGCGCCATGAAAGCAAAAGCCACGCCTCCTCGTGGAGGGCGTGGCTTGATGAACATGACAACGGTTCTGGATCAGTTGGTCGATTTCTTGGCCGCGATCGGGTCCGGAACGGGATCGCTTGCGCGTCCAGGCCAGCACACAGTCGCTTCGGCCTTGCAGGTGTGCTCATCGAAGACGATGAAATTCAGGAACATGTAGCAGCTGACGGTCTTCTTGCCGACGGTGTATTTGGTGATGCCACGCTCGGCAGTCCATTTGGAGATGTGCTTGTCCAGGAGGTTCTTGGCGTCCCTGGTCGGACCTTCCTTGCCGTAGTCGTTTACCTCGAAGCCGAACTTCTAGCACTTCTTTGACTGTGCCGTGCCGGTAAAGAAGGCTACAGCCAGAACAGAACCTGCAGTTGTCACGGAGATTGCCCGGAACGCGCGGCTTGTCCTTGTGTTCATTTCACCCACCAGTTGCTTGGACCGGTCGTGCGCGCCGCAAAGCGGGGGCAAATCTCCAGCCCACTTCCCCTCGAATTCACATCCCCTCATAGACCTGGGCGGTGGTAGCGGCCAGAGGCAAACGAACCTATCAGACTCCATTTTTGTTTGTGCTGTGTGCTGATGGCGACAGTGCCAGTAGCGATGACACGTGCCCTGGGAAAGGGATGCACTGGTCACCACGAAAAAGAGGGCGCGTGGAAACTCCATGCACCCTCTCGATTCAATGCGCGACCCGTGCGTGCTTGCGCCCAGCGGGCGTTCCCGCTCAGTTCAGGTAGGGGGAATTGCCGCCGCGTGCACCAATGCCAGAATCGAAGAAAAAGCCGTCGTCGAACGGACCGCCAATGGTCTGGCGCTCGGTCATCGGATCACGGAACGAGAATGTGGAGCCGTACTTGGAGCGGCTGTCGCCATAGGTGTTGATGGTGTCCGAATAGTCGTAGGAGTAGCCACCGACCCTTTTGGAATAGCCTCTGACCTTGGCGTGCTTGCGGCTGCTGTAGCGTTCCCCAGCATCAGCGTTGTCGGAATACGTAACACCAACCATGGCGATAGCAGCAGCAAGCAGGATTGCGTACTTCATGGGTTAGCCCCCTCGGAGAACGTTTGAGGTAACTTCTATCCCAGATCGTAAAGAAAGTGTTCGACCGAATGCCTACTATGGTTGAATGCAGGCAAAGTGTCACTCAAAGATCACGAACGTTTCTAATCAACTGTTCCAAATTCGGACAATCTGGTTTTTTACTTGGCAGTCCGATGCGCTCCGGTGTTTGATCCGTGATCTGCTGAATTTGTTTTCGGGACGCTGATATTTCGAAAGGGCTGGGCCTTGGACGTTTCGGGGATCATTATCCAACTGGTCAGTGGCGCACTCGGGGGATACTTCGCGGGCACGCTGTTCAAGAAAATCAGTCTTGGTGTCCCAGGCAACATGATTGTCGGCCTGATCGGCGGGGCCATCGGCGTTCATGTCCTGCGCATGGTTCTTGGTATGCACGGCGAGCTTGGCGCGGCGGACTGGCCAGCGGTCGTACAAGGCGTTGCCGGTGGTGGGGTCGGGGGTAGTGCGATCATGATGTTCATTGGGTCGCTCAAGAAGTTCGTGACGACCTAGTGTGGCGGTTCTGAAGTTCGCGAATATACAACGCCGCAGGAGCTGGCGAACTTCGGAATCGGGTCTCTAACGATTGCCCAGCCTTTCCCGGGAGACGATCATCTTCATGATCTGGGCGGTCCCGTCCCCGATCTCGAGGCCCATGACATCACGCAGGCGCTGTTGGTGCGGCAAGTCCAACGACCAGCCGTAATGGCCATGGGTCAGCAGGCATTGGTGGATCACGTCTACTGCGGTTTTGGGCGCAAGCCATTTGCACATGGCTGCCTCGGCGGTGTGGGGTTGTCCCGCATCCTTCAATCTCAGCGTATGGTAGCAAAGCTGCCGCGCGGCGCTGATCATGGTGTCACCTTCCGCCAGTGGAAATGTCACGCCCTGGTTGCGTGCGATCGGTGTGCCGAATGCCTCGCGCTCCTGCACGTAGATCCAGGCTTCATCAAGGGAAGCTCGTGCGGCCCCCAGAACCTGGAGGCCGATCAGGGCGCGGCTGAAGTCGAACCCCTGCATGACCTGGATGAAGCCCGCGCCCTCGCCGGCCAGCCGGTTGGCTTCTGGTACCTCGACGTCATCAAAAAAGATCGAGCAGCGGCCTACGGCGTGACTGCCGAGATCCTTGTAGCGCTGGGTTGTGATGCCCGGTGAGTCCATCGGCACCAGGAAGGCGCTGACCCCTCGGGCGCGGGCTTCCTGGGGACCGGTCCGCGCAAACAGGATGATGGCATCGGACTGGTCCGCCATGCTGATCGAGGACTTCTCGCCCTTGAGGATGTAGCGATTGCCGTCCTTGCGCGCCGATAGCGCAAGGTTGGCGGCGTCCGATCCGCCACGAGGCTCGGTCAAGCCGAGGCTCAACAGAATTTCTCCCGCCGTCAATTTCGGAAGCCATTCCCGGGCGAGGTCGGGGGACGCGTGCTGGGCGATGATCTTGCCATTGAGCGAGCCCAAAAGCTGGACGTAGGCGACGTTGAGATCGGCGTGGCCGATGGCCTCGATGATCAATCCGCTGGTGAGGCTCGGCAATCCGAGCCCGCCGAATTTCTCGTCGAGTTCCGGCGCGATCAGTCCGAGTTCGCCCATCTCACGTACCAGCGATCTATCCACGGATGCGACTGTCTCGCGCTGCATGTAGCCGGGCGCCACACGTTCACGGGCAAACCGCATGGCCGCCTCCTGGATCGAGACGAGATCATCGCTGAGAACGGGGTCCATGATCATCCTTTCAGTGTGCTTGCAGGTCTTGATGGCCGACGCGGTCATGACGGCCACGATAACCGCAAGGGAACTGTAGTCTCTCAAAATGGCCTGGAACACTGGAAATCCGGCTCCATCCTGTATGCGCCAGGCTTGTATGAGTTGGGCGCTTCACACTAGACTTGCACCTTGGTCGCGCTAACCACCAAAAGGTGACGAATGGACCGGGCCGGCGAAATCAGACTGCTGAAGAGACTGCTGCAGCATGTTGATGAGGGCACCACGGCACTTGCCGATGCGCCCTGGGAGAACCCGGTCACAGCCTACACCTGTCCCGGGCGGTTCAAGGCAGAAGTCCAGACGTTTTTTCGGGACCGCCCGGTCGTCATGGGGTTTTCCTGCGATTGGCCCAAGCCCGGATCGTGGCGCACCGACGATTATACGGGTTTGCCTATCCTCATCGTACGGGGCGGCGACGGCAAGCTGCGCGCGTTCCTCAATGTCTGCCGCCATCGCGGGGCGAAAGTGGCAGATGGTTGCGGAACCAGTGGCACGTTCGTGTGCCCCTACCACGGTTGGACCTACGGTACAGACGGACGCCTGCGGGGGCTGCCCGAGGAAGACGCATCCTTTCCCGGTGTGCGCGCGCAGCGTGACGCGCTGACTCCTCTGCCGTTGGCAGAAAAGCATGGCATGGTCTGGGTGTTGCCGCAGCCGGTGACCGGTCCGGAGGCGATGGTCGATCTCGACATCGAGCCCTGGCTGCAGGGGCTCGGCGCCGATCTCGCGCACTGGGATCTCGGAACGTACCATTTCCATGACCGCCATGTTCAGCATGAGGACATGAACTGGAAGATTCTCGTCGATACATTCCACGAGAGCTATCATTTCGGCTTCCTGCACAAGGATTCGCTCGACGGTATCCTCCTGCATAACGTCAGCGATCTCGAAACCTTCGGGCCGAACTTCCGGCTGGCCTACAGCCGGACGAAACTGCCCCGGCTTCATGAGACCCCGGAATCCGAATGGGATCTCATGTGGAATACGGCCATCATCTATTCGTTGTTCGCCAACACCGTTCTGGTTCCGCAGGGGGACCACATGCAGCTCTTCCGGATCTTTCCGGCCGAGGGGCGGGCCGACCGGGCCATCATGGAGACGTCCCTCTATATTCCGAAACCGGTCGAGACGGACGAGGAAAAGCGGCACTGGGATGCGAATCTCGACCTGACCGTTCGTGTCGTCACCACCGAGGATTTCCCGGCGGGCCGTTCCATGCAGATCGGGTTCGAGTCCGGGGCGCAAACCCATACGGTCTATGGTCGCAATGAGCTTGGCCTCATTCACTATCACCAGTCCATCCGCAAGGCGCTTGGTCTTCCGATTGATGAACCGCCGCATGCGCGTACGCAGGCCGCGGAATAGATGTGCCAAGGCACTGGCTGCTGCATTCGACCTGAGAGAAACTCCCGATGCCCCAGATGAAACTTCCGGCCGTTTTCATGCGCGGCGGCACTTCCAAGGCGGTGATGCTTCATGCCCGCGACCTTCCGGCCAACCGGGAGGGTTGGGAGCCGATATTTCTGGCGTTCATGGGATCGCCCGATCCGAATATGCGCCAGCTCGATGGCATGGGGGGAGGAATTTCGTCGCTGTCGAAGGTCTGCGTCATCGGTCCGCCAACGCATCCGGACGCCGATGTCGACTACACATTCGCCCAGGTTCGCATCGAGCGTGCGCAGGTCGACTACTCGGGCAATTGTGGAAACATGTCATCTGCGGTCGGGCCCTTCGCTGTCGATGAAGGGCTGGTGCCGAAACCCTTGGATGGCAAGGCGGTCGTGCGCATCCACAACACCAATACGAAAAAGATCATTGTCAGTCACTTTGCCATGGATGGCGAGGAAGCTGCGGTTGATGGAGACATGGTGCTCGATGGCGTGGCGGGGAGGGGAGCGCCGATTCGGCTTGAATTCCTGTCGCCAGGTGGAGCGCGTACCGGGAAACTTCTGCCGACCGGCAAGGCCGTGGACCTGCTTGATGTGGCGGGCGTGGGACGCATTCCGGCGAGCCTAGTCGATGCGGCAAATCCGGTCGTCTGCGTGCCGGCCGATGCGATTGGCGGGGACATCACCGCGACCCCGATGGCGATCGAGCAGGACGGTGCCTTGATGCAGCGGCTTGAAACGGTGCGGCGCGCGGCGTCCGTGGCCATGGGGATCGCACCCGATCTCGATGCGGCGGGCAACATGAGCTGGCCGGCCATTGCTTTCGTCGCGCCGCGGACTGCCATGATGACGCTTTCGGGCCGTGTGCTCGAACCTCGCGACATGGATATTGCCGTGCGGGTCATTTCCAGCGGCCAGCCGCATCGGGCGACGCCACTGACGGGAGCGTTGTGCCTGTCGGTCGCAACGCGGGTGCCGGGTTCAATCCCAAACGAAATGGCCCGCAATCCGGCTGTGGGGGCAAGCAGGATCCGCATCGGCCATCCATCGGGGCTGATCGAGGTCGATGCGAAAGTCACTGACGGGGCGAGCGGCGGGCAACCCAATGCCGAATATGCAGCTGTCTACCGCACGGCGCGTCGCCTGTTCGAAGGGCGTGTCTGCTACCGCTCGTGAAAATTCGTTTGGGCCACCTGCAGGAGAGGGGGGGCGTCGTTAAACCCATTCCGGTTTAACCGGAAACGGTCCTGGTTGTTTGTGCTCACGGACCGCGCCGGGCGAAAGGTCTGGTTCTCGGCGGTCACGGCGCACAAGCGCTGGGCCGCGGTCGCGGCCTGGGCGTTTCCACTTGCAACTGAAACGCTCTAAACCACGACTGGCTGCTGCTCCTGCTCGCCGATATTGAAAACCCGGCGGTAGCGCGCAAGTTCCTCGGGGGGGCCTACCGCTTTTGTTGGATTGTCGGACAGTTTGACCGCAAGCCTGCCGTTGGCGCTTTGGACCTTGCAAACCAGCGAAAACGGATCGAGCCGCCCCTCCTGG
>JBKDZY010000909.1:0-1506 GCA_047971765.1 Hyphomicrobiaceae bacterium
GGTGAGGCGGAAGGGATTGGTGGTGAAGCCCATGGGGCCCAGGCGGACACCGCGCTGGTATTCCGTGCTGAGATGGGGCTCGGCTTCGTGCAGGACCGGGCCGTCGAGAACCTCGATTTCCGTGCCGCGCTCGCGCCGCAGCTTCCAGGCGAGGCCGTTCTCGACATCAAGCGAGTTCTTGTTGCGGGCGATATAGAGGTATCTGGTCGGGCGCACCAGTTCGGGGACGCCGGCGTCGCGCGCGAGTGCTTCATGCAACTCGACGCAGGTCCCGTTGAGGGCCTTCATGGCATCGGCGACCTCGTTCAAGCGCAAACCCTTGGCGGCCTCGCGGAACTTGAGCAGCCAGGAGAACGTTTTTGGCAGCGATTTCCACCGCACGACCAGCGGACCCTCTGGGTCGAGCAGCATGCTCCGCGCATCCTTCTCGATGCCCGGCATGGCGGTCGGCACGACGCCCTGGGATGCGAGAATACCAGCATTGCCGAACGAGCAGCCTTCGCCCGGTTCGAGCCGGTCGACGAGGGTCACGGACCAGTCCCGGCGCTGCAACTCTATGGCGGTGCATACGCCCACAATCCCGGCCCCGATCACGATGGCCCTGTGGTTCTCACGGCTCACGACAAATTCTCCTGGTATTTCCGGCGGATCGTCGGGCGGGGGCCCACACTACGACACGATCGAGACCGTTGCCGGTGATGGTTCCTGAACCTTGCCATGGAGGCTTTGCTAGGTGCAATCGCCACTCCTGGGATATCTTGACCTAACGTCCGAACTGGTTGACGTTCGCGATGTGGCATCAAGCTGAAAAAGAAGGGCCGTCGACATGCAAATACCGCTTGAGATCACGTTTCACGGACTTGAGCGCAGCGACGCGGTGGAGGCTCGCGTTCGCGAGAAATTTCGGAGAATTGAGGGACAATTCGACAGGATTACACACGCCCGGGTTGTTATCGAGGCGCCACAGCGCCGGACCCAGTTGCCCAAGTTTTTTCATGTCCGGCTGGACATCGCTATTGCGGGGCACAAGTCGATCATCGTCAAGCATGAGCCTGAAGCGGAAAATGCCCATACGGATGTGATGCTGGCCCTGCGGGATGCCTTCAACGCAGCCCAACGGCAGGTGACCGAGCTTGCAGACCGGCTCGAGAAGTCGGCCCGGCATGAAAAAGTCCGGCGCCGTCCCAATGGAGACGGCCGCGGTGCCGGCTGACGCCTTGTCCGGGTGAACCTCGCCCCGATCGGGTGTGTGTTGGCGTGCGTGGCAGGAGCTTGCTGGCCATGCCGCCACCGGGCATCCGGTGGTGTCGTTTGGGCCAGTGGAGGTGTCCCAATATTCTGCTTTGGGGCCTTGCTGGCGCCGGCACGGTGGATCCGCTCCGGCCAGAGGCCAGCGCCTCTCCCGGTTCGACTTAAATCTGAATTGTTTTAATCCATTTGCCGCCAGCTTCAGCACCGCTATAACCACGCCCCGGATCGAGGTTTCGGCCGGAGGCGAGGACAATG
>JBKDZY010000910.1:0-5911 GCA_047971765.1 Hyphomicrobiaceae bacterium
CCCATCGGCTGGAAAATACACTCGGCTACAATCCGGTGCGCCTTGAACTCTACAGCCGTGCGACCGGGGCGGAGGATCATGTCGGGTTGCCAGAGCAGCGGAAGTTCTCGCCACTCTTTCCATCCTACCGTTCCCTGCTTGCCAACATGCTGGGGTTGAGATGGATCGCCACTCCCGTGAACATCGAAGTGATCGACCCGCGCCTGAAGACACTGCCGCCAGACAAGTCACTGGCTGTTGTTCCCAATAGCGGCCGGCCGATCATCTACGAGAACACCGAGACGTTGCCACGGGTGCTGTTCGTGACCGAAGCCAGACGTGCCGACTTCGAGACTCTTCTGGAGACCGGAAAATGGCCGGACTTCGACCCGCACAAAACCGTCCTGTTGCAGAACCCGCCAGCCGAATCCCGAACGGGCGGCACCGGGCAGGTTCGGATCGCAGCCTATCACCAGAACCGGGTCGATCTGGAGGTCTCCAGCAACCGGGGCGGCTGGGTCCTTCTCAATGACATCTGGCATCCCTGGTGGTTCGCGAATATCGACGGCAAGTCCGCTCCCATCCGTCGCGCCAACGTGCTGTTCCGGGCTGTGAAAATTCCGCCCGGCGCTCATCGAATCACTATGCGGTTCGAACCACTGGCCGGACTCTGGCGAAGCCTCGGGAGCGGCCATCTCGCAACGGACTGAAGGAAACGGCAGGACAAACACAATCTCCCCTCCGCGTCCCGACGCAACTGCCTGGCCAAATGAAATCGGGCCGGTCGATTGACCGGCCCGTTTCCAACATATCAAACCGCGGAGCGATCAGAGCATGTGCGCCATGCGCTCCTTCTTCGTGGCCAGATACCGCTTGTTGTACGGTGAGGGCTTCACGATCAGCGAACGCTGCTCGACAACGTTGATGCCCTCGTCGCGCAAGGCATTGACCTTCGCGGGGTTGTTGGTCAGCAACGCGATTTCCTTAAAGCCCAGGTCGAACAGGATATGGACCGGCAGTTCGTAGTCGCGTGCCTCGATCGGCGCACCGATGGCCACGTTGGCATCGACCGTGTCCAGGCCCTTGTCCTGCAGCGCATAGGTGCGAATCTTGTTCACCAGACCAATGCCCCGACCCTCGTGATAGGGCAGGTAGATCATCACGCCCAACGGGCTGTTGGTGATCACTTCCAGCGAGGCCTGGAGCTGCGGGTAGCAGTCACACCGCAGGGAGTGGAAGATGTCGCCCGTTACGCACCCACTGTGAACGCGCACCACCGGCAGCTCATCGGGAGCCGGGTTGTTTCTGTTGATCAGCACCATAGCCTGGCATTGGGGATCAATGCCCTGATAGGCACGCGCTTCCAGATGTAGCTCCTGCCCCTGGAATTCAATCGGCAGCACGGTCTGTACGGCCCAGTCTATCTCAAGCGGGATCGACTTAACTGCACCAGATTTCATGCACTCCTCCAACGGCTTAGCCGCGCGTACCAGCTCAACGACTTCTGATCGGGAAGGCGTTATCATAATAACCCTCAGGTCAAGCATCGGTTCCGTCCAAGAACCGAGTTTCAAGGCGCTTTTTGCACCACTCCAGACACGAACGACCCACCAACTTGAGTTAGGTATTTCGTCCCTGGTCTGGTGCTCGATTAACGCCACCAATGCTGAACCGCGGATGAATAGTCGCCTTCATACTCTACTTCCCAGGTGCGGAAAGCCTGCTCCTCCCTCCCCGCTCCCTGATCCAGAAGTCCATCATCTGCGGCCGCGGCGAAAAACCCCGTAACGCATTGATAGATACGAGAAGATTGTGGCAACAATGGATGCCATGATTAACGCGGCCAAAGGTATAATTTTTGGGTGGGTCAATAAAAGGGCTGCAAAGCAAAGATAATTAATTCCCGCAGTCGTCCATGCCGCTGCCGCATAGCGCGCAAACTCCCTCCAGCTCGGAGGCGCGGTCACTGCAAACGTCAGGTGCCGGTGGGCAAGCCACGCCGCCACCATCGCCACCGAGATGGCGATGAGGCGGGCGATCAAAGGGGGCAGGCCGAACAAGCGCACGCCGGCTTCCAGAACGCAGGCATCCACGGCCAGAGCCAGCAGGCCTGACACGAGAAAACCCGACCAATGACGGGCGGGGGAAAGGCCCGCTGCCGCATCACTGGATTTCTCTTCCGTTTCCATCGGTTGTTGCCCACGGTTGTGGCATCAGGCTGCACCCTGCCAGACGCGATCATCCCACACGAGCGGAGGTCCTCCGGTGAACCTTTCGATATGGATCAGATGGCTGCCGGGCTCCGGCATCGCAAGCAGCGCATCCAGCTCTTCCCGGCGGCGAACGGTTACCGGATCACGCGCCGCGAGCTCGGCATCCGGATAACCTGGATGGCACATCACCATATGCCGTGTTCCCAGCGCCTGGGGCAACCAGGCCCGGCACAATTCATCCTGATAGTCGCTGTCGGGAGCGAAGTCGGAAAAACCCGAAAACCCTCGATTGACAGCAAAACCGTTTTTTTTTGCGAGACGTCCGAACCCACTTGCCAACGCGGCAACCGACAGCGCCTTGGGCACCTGCAGCCCTCGTTTCATGATTCGGAGAGGGAGATCTGCGGGATCGCGCACGAGCACACCGGCCAGTCCGGGCCGGGCCTTCAACGCCGCCATCAGGGCCTGCCGGACACCGGGCAATGCATGGACATGCTGATGGCCGTCGATATGGTCCGGCGGATACCCCAACGCCATTTCAAAGGCGTCGAGCTGGCGGGAGATTTCACTGGCGAGTTCGCCAACGTCAAGGCTGCGGAACAGCGCCAGCCGGGTGAGCCGGCCGACATCGGGGAGTTCACCGCCCGGCGCCAGCACAGGCATGGCGCCCATGGGGGTGCCGACAGTCAGGTTAAGATGAAGTCCAATACTCGTCTGCCCCCGCAAAGGCTTGATCGCATGTGCATCCTCTGCCCAGCGCGAAAAGGTGACCATGACGCTGGTCCCGGACAGCCGCCGGCGCTCGATCAGGGTCCGGATGCCTTCCGACACGCCGGCTGACAGGCCATAGTCATCGGCAATAAGCAGCACCCGTCGGTGCGGAGTAGGCTGCATGGTCACGGCAATCCCGATCGGCCTGGCCGCATCCAGCCGGCACCATCAAACATCAAACCGGATGCGATTTCCTGGCGGGCGTCTGCAACAAGGCCCCCGCCGCAGCCCCATGATCGGCCTGCCGCCGCCCCCGGCTCGTTGGTTCGTCGAGTCCGATCCGATCCGCCACAATGTAGAGTGGGCGGCCCTTGACCTCCTCATACACCCGACCGAGATATTCGCCCAGCACGCCAAGGGAAATGAGCTGGATGCCGCCCAGGAAGAGCACCGAGACGATGATCGTCGGATAGCCCGGCACATCGGCGCCCCAGATCAAGGTCGTAAGCATCACATAGAGCGCGTAGACCAGCGCCATCCCCGACAGCAGTATGCCGATGTAGGACCAGACCTTCAGTGGCACGGTGGTGAACGACGCGATCCCGTCAATGGCAAACCGCAGCAGGCGCCGGAACGCCCAGCGCGACTTGCCGCCATGGCGCTCGGCCACATCGAAGGGCACGCCAATACTCTTGAAGCCCATCCACGCATAAAGGCCCTTGTTGAAGCGGGCCCGCTCCGGCAAGGCGTTGTAGACATCGATGATACGCCGGTCCAGCAACCTGAAATCGCCCGCACCGTCCGGCAGATGGGTTCCACTCAGAAAATAGAATACGCGATAGAACGAGCGCGCCGACAACCGTTCGAGCCTCGTATTCAGGCTGCGGTCGGTGCGCTGCCCGTAGACCATGTCGTAGCCCTGATCCCAGAGATTGACGAAGCGGCCAATCGTTTCCGGCGGGTGCTGCAGGTCGCCATCCATGATGATGACGGCATCGCCAGTGGCATGGCGCAGTCCCGCAGCGACGGCCACTTCCTTGCCGAAATTGCGGCTGAACGAGATCGCGCGCACACGGTCATCAAGATCGTGCAGGCCCCTCAGGGCCTCGAGCGTCCGGTCCGTCGAACCGTCGTCCACGACGATCAACTCGAATGGATTGCCGAGCGCCTCGAGCGCCGACACCACCCTCTGGACCATGAGATTGATCGTCCTGCCCTCGTTGAGGACGGGAATCACAACTGAAATGGGTCTCCGGCTGGCCTTGACCGGCTCACCGGAAATGAAGTCCTCTGGCGAAAGCGAGCGGACACCATCATGGCCATCGCTCATCATCGAGATCACTCATCCAAATCAGTCGGTCCGCAGGCTGTCCGGCTCACACCGCCACACCCGCCCTTGCAGACCGGCATACTCCAGCTCCGCCGAGCCCCATGCACTCGGCCGAGAACCATAACACGTCCAAGTGTATGAATTAATGCCTAAAATGGCGCATTCCGGTAAATACCATGGCCAACCCGTTGTCGTCGGCGGCCTTGATGACCTCGTCGTCGCGCATGGAACCGCCGGGCTGAATGACAGCCGAGGCTCCGGCCTCGGCCGCCGACAACAGGCCATCGGCAAACGGGAAGAAGGCGTCGGATGCCACCACAGAGCCCTTGACCTCGAGCCCGGCCATCTCCGCCTTGATGACCGCGATGCGTGATGAGTTCACCCGGCTCATCTGTCCGGCGCCGACACCGACGGTGGCGCGGTCCCTGGCGTAGACGATGGCATTCGACTTCACGAACTTGGCCACCTTCCAGGCAAACAGCAGATCGGCCAATTCCGCTTCCGTTGGCGCCCGCTTCGTCACCACCTTGCAGTCGCGGGCGAGTTCGAGGTCGGCATCCTGCACCAGAAGGCCGCCCGAAACCTTCTTCCAGTCCCACCGGCGGGCAGGCGTCGCGGACCAGGAACCGACCGTCAACAAGCGCACATTCTTCTTGGCGGCCACGGCCGCTTCGACCCCCGCCGCCACGCTCGGCGCAACGATGACCTCGACGAACTGCTGATCCACGATCCGGCGCGCAGTCGCCTCGTCCAGCTCGCGGTTGAAGGCGATGATCCCGCCGAAAGCCGATTCGGTATCCGTCTTGAAGGCACGCTCGTAGGCCTCCAGCAGGGAACCCGCCTCGGCCACACCGCACGGATTGGCGTGCTTGACGATGACGCAGGCGGGCTTTTCGGAAAAGGCCTTCACGCATTCCAGCGCCGCATCGGTATCGGCGATGTTGTTGTAGGACAGTTCCTTGCCCTGAAGCTGGCGGGCGCTGGAAACACTTCCCGCTTCGGCGCTGCGCTCGACATAGAAGGCTGCGTTCTGGTGGGGATTCTCGCCATAGCGCATGGTCTGCGCCAGATTGAGCTGGGTCGTGAAGGTCGCCGGAAATTCGCCCGACGCATCGCCCTCGGCGGCCAGTTGACGGCCCATCCAGTTGCTGATGGCGCCATCGTAGGCTGCGGTCAAGGCATAGGCCTTGCGCGCCAGTTCGCGGCGCAGCGCGGCTGTGGACGCGCCGCCATTTGCCGCCATGGCATCGCGCAGACGCCCGTAGTCGGCCGGATCGACAACGACAGTCACACTTGCATGGTTCTTGGCCGCGGCCCGCAGCATGGCCGGACCGCCAATGTCGATATTCTCGATGCAGTCCTCGAACGCGGCACCCCGGGCGACCGTCGCCTCGAAGGGATAGAGATTGACCACCAGCAGGTCGATCGGTGCGATGGCATGATCGCGCGCCGAGGCCTCATGGTCGGCAGTGCCCCGGATCTGCAGCAATCCGCCGTGCACCTTGGGGTGGAGGGTCTTCAGCCGGCCATCCATCATTTCCGGAAACCCGGTGTGATCGGCCACATCCTTAACCGCGACGCCCGCCGCCTTGAGGGCCGCCGCCGTGCCCCCGGTCGAAAGGATCTCGACGCCCTGCGCCGTCAGGAATGGTGCGAGTTCCACGACGCCGGTCTTGTC
>JBKDZY010000911.1:0-1587 GCA_047971765.1 Hyphomicrobiaceae bacterium
CTGTTCGGCAATGACAGTGATCGGGAGAACAATGGCTGGCCCCATCCCGACCCCGACAATAAACCCGGCTTCAACTGCGGCAGCCAATCGCTCTCACTTGGCGGCTTTAAGGTCATGAAAATCAAAGCCGATGAATCAAACGACACATACCGGCGATGCAAGAGCTTCAGGATGCGGTTCGCGCCGGTCTTGCCACGACGAAAATTATTCTGACCAACATCTGTGACCGTCCGAAAGTTCGCAACGAACACGGCCGCATGCGCGTTACGCAGCAGAGCAAGCTCGATTTCCGATCTTGTGGTGCACCAAGGGAGGCGCTGAAATGAAAGCACTGGTTTACAAAGGGCCGGGTCAGAAGGAGTGGGCGGACAAGGACAAGCCAAAAATCCAGAAGCCGACAGACGTCATCGTCAAGATCACCAAAACAACGATCTGCGGCACCGACCTGCACATTCTCAAAGGCGACGTGCCAGCCGTGACACCGGGCCGGATTCTCGGCCATGAAGGGGTCGGCATTGTCGAAGAAGTTGGTGGCGCCGTCGCCAATTTCAAACCCGGTGATGCGGTGCTGATTTCCTGCATTACCTCGTGCGGAAAATGCGCCAATTGCAAACGCCAGCTCTATGCCCATTGCGCGGATGGCGGCTGGATCCTGGGCCACCTGATCGACGGCACCCAGGCGGAATATGTGCGTATTCCCCATGGCGATAACTCACTCTACCCGATCCCCAAAGGCGCCGATGAGGACGCACTTGTGATGCTCTCGGATATCATGCCGACGGGGCTTGAGATCGGCGTGCAATACGGCCGCGTGAAACCTGGAGACACAATCGCCATTGTCGGCGCCGGACCGGTCGGCATGTCTGTTCTTCTGACATCACAATTCTATTCGCCAAGCCGCATCGTGATGATCGACATGGACAGCGCGCGTCTTGAGCTTGCGAAGCAGTTCGGCGCCACCGATACAATAGAGGTCGGATCGGAAGATCCCGTCGAGAAGATCATGGCCATGACCGGCGGTGCCGGTGTCGATGTCGCGATTGAAGCCGTCGGCGTCCCGGCAACGTTTGAAATTTGTCAGAAGGTCGTCTCGGCCGGCGGCAATATCGCCAATGTCGGTGTCCACGGCAAACCCGTGGAACTTCACGTCGAGGACTTGTGGATCAAGAACATCAACATCTCGATGGGACTTGTGAACACCACCACAACGCCGATGCTACTCAAGACGCTGACTTCAGGTAAGGTCAACCCGATCAAGCTGGTGACGCACCGTTTCGATCTCGACAAGATCATCGACGCCTACGAAGTGTTCGGCAACGCCGCGCGCGAGAAAGCAATGAAAGTCATTCTCAACGCCTGACCGGGTCGAGCGCAACGGCAAAGCAGGTCTGACGAGCCGGTGGTGACCGCCACCGGCTCATCGTTATGGCGGCCCTTTTTCCGGCGATCTGGCAGAACGACCTGAGCACTCCGGACGCACCGGAGCCGTACGGCAGGCAAAATCGGGCCTAGAGCATGTTCAGGAAAAGTGTGAGCGGTTTTCCGCCCGGAACATGCTCAAAACAAATGAATCTAGAGCCTGTTTTG
>JBKDZY010000912.1:0-4123 GCA_047971765.1 Hyphomicrobiaceae bacterium
ATCGACCAGCGAATAGGGCTCGGACGGTTCGTCGGCCTCATGCTCCTTTGCCGCATTGGCCGCCTTCTGGGCGTTCTGCTGCTCGCGGATGACTTCGCTGACATCCCGCTTCCTGATGGAATGGCGGGGCGGGGGCGCTTCAGCGACAGGCGGCTCATCTGGGGCGTCCGCAGCGGGGGCTTCCGCCGCAGTTTCGCCCTCTGGCTGGCTACCATCCCCATGGCGCCGCTCAACCTCTGATATATGGTTGGCGATGCGCTTCAGGATCGCGTCCAGCTCCTCCGATTGGGGCGAACCCTTGCCGTGGTCGGTGTGCTCGTTTGTCTTGCGCTCAGTATCCGGCATCTCGATCCTCGTCGGCCCACCCGTCTCCTGAAAAATCGGCCCAAACGGTAGGTGCTTTAAGTTATGACGAAAGTGTCAGTTGCGGGATTAAGCTTCACTAATCCCTTTGGTTGTTTCTAAAAGGCTATGACAGACAACGAGAAAAGCCGTTTCATCAAATCTGATGGCATCGCGTAAATGACTAGTTAAGCGATGGCTCCGAATGAGATAAAATATCTCCGCCCGGAGAAAAAAGTGACTGTGTTGCCATAATTTTCCGGTATCGGAGGTGGGCCGGTACCTGTTGCATGGGCGAGAAAACCGGCGGAACCCGTTGAGGGAGAATCAAAATGCGTTTTCCGAGCGCCTCTATGGTTGTGTTGGCACTTGCTGCCGGGGCATCCCCGGCGATTGCGGCCCCCCCTGATGCGGGAGCGCCGCCGGCTGGCAGGTACACAATGCAACCAACCGATGGTGGTTTCCTGAGGCTGGATACCGCGACGGGCGACATGTCCTTGTGCAAGCGCACGGCAGCGTCATTCGAGTGTGCGCCGGTAAAGGACGACCGCGACCTTCAGGCCGAGGTCGGGCGTCTTGCCGCAGAGAACAAGGACCTGAAAGCCGAGATCAGTAGATTGCAGGAGCAACTTGGGCGCGAGGACAACAAGGATCTGGTGCCGGATGCCCGCCCCGGACCCGGATTGCAGCTGCCAAGCGAGGAGGATGTGGACAAGGCGCTGTCGTATATGCAGCGGATGATCAAGAAGTTCCGGGAGAAGATGAAGGAATTCGATGAGCAGACCGACCCGCACGACCATAATGACGGGAAGAGTGGCTCGTTGCCCGGGACAGGAAAGGGAAAAGGCACGCCGCTGTGACGGTTGACGCCCACCGGCGGGCGGTCGCAGCGGTCCGGCAGCCAGGCATGCCGCTCGCGCATATATATAGTGAGTGGGACATGGCCAGCGGTGCACGTGGACGGGCATGCGCTGCACCCCGTGTCGATCGTCTTCCGGGGAGCCATCGCGCATGAATCTGAAGCAGGCTCATACAACATTGATCTGCGAGACCCGTGGCCAGGGGTTCTACGATGTCACGGCGAGCATCGCCCGGTGGCTTGTCGAGGTGGGCGCGGATGATGGCGTCTGCACGATGCTGATCCGCCACACCTCCGCCTCCCTGACCATCCAGGAAAATGCAGACCCTGACGTCCTTGCCGATCTGGCAACCGCGCTTGATCGTCTGGCCCCGCGAAACCATCCCTGGCGCCACACCATGGAAGGACCGGATGACATGCCGGCCCACATCAGGTCGATGCTCACTGGCGCGACATTATCCATTCCTGTCTGCAGCGGGGGCATGATGCTCGGCACCTGGCAGGGCATCTACGTCGCCGAGCATCACGACCATTCCCATCGCCGAGAATTGGCCTGCGCCTTCCAGGGGACGCTCCGATCCTGATCGGGTGATCATGCAACGAAAGGGTTGATACGCCGCGTGAGGCCAAACCTAGTCGAAAAGGTTGGCCAGCCGCTGCTTGATCATGTCCGCGATGTAGAGTGCCAGGGCCTGGATGGTCGAGGTCGGGTTCACGCCGCCCGATGTCACCCAGATGCTGCCATCGACAATGAACAGGTTCTTCACGTCGTGGCTGCGCCCCCAGCCATTGACGACGGACTGTTCGGGATCGGTCCCCATGCGGGCTGTCCCGAGAAGGTGCCCCGGGCTGTTGAGCACGCCCGGCTTCGGCAGGTGGATCTGTGTCGCGCCCGCTGCCTCGAGAATCTCGACCGAGCGCTTGATCCCGTGCGCCATCATCCGCTGCGTGTTCTCGCCAACCGTGTAGTCGATCCGCGGTGCCGGGATGCCGTGGCTGTCCGTCAGTACCGGGTCCAGGGTCACCCGGTTGTGCAGCTCCGGCAGGTCCTCGCAGGCGACGCCGACGCGCAGGCCGCGATAGAGCAGGCTGCGATAGACCTTGTGATGGTCCCGGCCCCATGGTAGCCGGCCGGCCGCCGCACTGACGACCGCCTCGTTCACCGGGCCGGTGCCGCGCGCGAACTGGAGGGTATACCCGCGCACGAAACCCCGGCTAGAGTCGGTTTCGTAGAATTCCTTTGACCACATCACGGTCATCGGGGCGCGGTCGCCGTCGAGTTCGTCCTCGACGTAGCCGTAGACCTGTGGCCAGGGATGAACCATCAGGTTCCGCCCCACGAGATCTGAGGAGTTGGCGAGCCCGTTGGGAAAGCGCCCCGATGCCGAATTGAGCAGCAGCCGTGGCGTTCCGACGCCATTGGCCGCGACGATGACCATCTCGGCAGGCTGGAAGCGCTCCTTGCCATCGGGGTCGTAGTAGACCACGCCGGAGGCCATGCCCTGCGCATTGGTGGTGATCTCCCGCACGCGGCAGCGGGTCCTGAGTTCGACGCCGGCCCGCAGCGCCTGCGGCCAGTAGGTGATATCGACGCTCGCCTTGGCACCCTGTGCGCAGCCGGGCGTGCAATGACCGAGATTGATGCACTTGGCGCGCCCATCGTACGCGGTGGTTGCGATCGCGATGTCTGACGGCCACCAGTGCCAGCCGAGTTTGTTCAGCGCCTGGGCATAGCGGGTCCCCGTGCGGCCGAGGGGAACAGGCGGCATGGTCGGCGAATGGGGCGGGTAGGCCGGGTCCCCGGCGAGCCCGGCAACCCCCGTGATGCGATCGTTCTCCGCGAAATAGGGCTCCAGCGTCCAGTAGTCGAGCGGCCAGTCGCTGGCCACGCCATCCAGCGAGCGCACGCGAAAGTCCGATGGGTGCAACCGCGGATAATGAGCCGTGTAGAGTACGGTGCCGCCGCCGACACCGTTGAAGTTGGCCACTTTCATCGGCGAGTTGTCGTCATTCACCGGATAATCGGTCTCGCGTCCGCGCCGGTTGGGGCTGATGTCGAAATCCGCAAACCGGCGCGCTTCCCAGTCTCGCCCGTTGCTCGGGAAATCGGTTGGCTTGATCCAGTCGCCCTGCTCCAGGCACAGGATCTTCATGCGGGTGTCGGCAAGGCTCCACGCAACCGCCGCGCCCGAGGCGCCCGAGCCGATGATCAGCACATCCACGATGTCGTCGGTGGGACGCGCCGCGCTGAGGGAATTTCCTGTTGAGGTATCACCGCTTGTCATGGTGCCCTCCCGTCCCATCGACGTCGCGCCACATCGCAGGCCGGCCGCTGACGGCATCCAGAAGCGACCAGTCGCCCTGCTCGAGCGTATGACCTTTCGGGAAGGGCGCCCTGGGCTCGAGGCCAAGCGAGCGGACCACGCGGTCGTCGCGATAGTAGCATTGCAGGATCGCCCGGCCGAGCGCGCCAACGCCTGCGCCACCATCCGTGAGGTAGCTCATGGCGACCTGCTCGGCCTCGGCTGTACCGAGGTCGGCGAACGCACTGCCGCAACGCGCGTCGAGATCTGCGAGAGCCTGCTTCACATGTGCGCTGTCTTGTCCGAGCGATCGCACGATGTCGCTGAAGATGGCCTCGTCGTCGGCACCGGGAACGGCGTAGGCGGTGCTGGCAGGCACCATCAGGCCCGCCAGTCGCTTGAAATCCTTCAGCTCCTTGTGCGTGAGCTCGCCAGTCGTGTCGCTGTGCATGTTCGTCCCGGTTGCGTGGATCCGTAAAATGATGATCCACACCCGGCGAACTGGTCAAGAGCGTCCGTCTCCCGGTCGCAGCTGCCTGTTCGGGACCGAAACGCGGTAGAGCACGGCAGCGCGGTCAATCCTGCCGGCCTGCCGCGCTTTACCTGGCAAGGCGGTCGA
>JBKDZY010000913.1:0-1733 GCA_047971765.1 Hyphomicrobiaceae bacterium
CCTGGGACCAGGCGCTGGGCCGTTGGGCGGCGCTGCCGACCGACGATGGAGCAGCGTTCGACGCGGAAGTGAGCCTGTCCGGCTCCGATATCGCACCGATGGTCACCTATGGCACCAGCCCTGAGGATGCGGCCCCCATCACGGCAGCGGTCCCTGATCCGGCAACCGCTGCCGATGCCGTCAAGCGCGAGGGGCTGGCAAAGGCGTTGCTGTACATGGGATTGAAGCCCGGGACGCCGCTCTCCGACATCCGGATCGACCGTGTCTTCATCGGCTCGTGCACGAACAGCCGCATCGAGGACTTGCGCGCTGCAGCCGAGGTTGCCAAGGGCCGAAAGGCCGTGGTTCCGAGTTGGGTCGTGCCGGGCTCAGGGCTGGTCAAGGCGCAGGCCGAGAGCGAGGGGCTCGACAAGATCTTCACGGCGGCGGGCTTCGAGTGGCGCGAAGCGGCCTGTTCCATGTGCATCGGCACCAATGGCGACACCGGCCAGCCCGAGGAGCGCATCGCCTCGACGTCGAACCGCAATTTTGTCGGCAGGCAGGGAAGGGGCGTCAGGACGCATCTCGTGAGCCCCGCCATGGCTGCCGCTGCGGCTGTCACCGGCCACTTCACCGACGTCCGCCGTCTTGCAAGCTGAAGGAGGCGCACATGACCGCTTCGACCAACACCGCCCGCAAGCCCTTCACCTCGCTGACGGCCGTCGCCATGCCGATCAACCAGGCCAATGTCGATACCGACCAGATCATTCCGGCACGTTATCTGTCGCAACCGCCCGATGCCATGCCGCCGTTCCTGTTCCAGGATGCCCGCTACCGCGAGGACGGGACGCCGAGGCCGGAATTCGTGATGAACCGGTCCGAGTTCAAGGCAGCCGAGATCATCGTCGGCGGGCGGAATTTTGCCTGCGGGTCGAGCCGCGAGGCGGCTGTCTGGGTGATCAAGGGCAACGGCTTCAAGGCGGTCATCGCGCCGTCGTTCGGCGACATCTTCTACAACAACTGCTTCCAGAACGGCATTCTTCCGATCCGCCTCCCCGAGGCGCGCGTGAACGAGCTGCTGCGCTTCCTGATGGAGCTGCCGGGGGCGTCGGTGACGGTCGATCTGGCTCAGCAGGTGGTGACGGGCCCGGACGGCAAGGCGGACAAATTCGAGATCGACCCGTTCCGCAAGGAGTGCCTGCTCAAGGGCATCGACGACATCGAATTGACGCTGACCTACGCGGATCAGATCGCAGCCTTCGAGAAGAGGTCGAAGACCGCCGTCGTCGAGGCATAGGCACCAAAGTCTCATGAAGGCCTGCCCTCGCGGAGGCGCCGCGCGGCGTGAGCGCAAACTATGGAATGAAACCTTTGTCCAGGCTCAGGGCCTGCTTGGCGCGAACCTTTCCAGCTGACGTTTCGACGGCAAGGCTCCAGGCCATATCGGTGCCAGCCTCTTCCGATGATCGGGACCGCAGGGTTGCGACCAGGGTCTCGCCCTTCGAGACTTTCACCGGCTCCAGCGCCGGAAAGAAGAGCTGTTCCCAGTGCGTGGCCTCGCAAAGCGGACTGGTCGAAAGCGTGATGCCGTCCGCAAGCGTCGCCGACCACCAGACGCAGAGGCCATGGACCTCGATCGCTGAAGATGCCGTCCATCGCATGTCACTGCGGCGGGCGAGGCGGTTGCGCTGATGGAAGTCCACGGTATCCCATGCCACCCCGGCAGTGCCGCCCGCCAGCAGGTCATCCGGCCG
>JBKDZY010000914.1:0-3666 GCA_047971765.1 Hyphomicrobiaceae bacterium
GTTTTGAGGCGCCGCTTCTTGTTGCGCTCCATCGTCGCGACGTGTTTCGAGATATGTGGATCGATGCAGTAGCTCTCGGTGAGTTCGTGGCGGCTGTCATTGTCCCATGTTCCGCGCCCGGCGACCGGCACCGCGCTGACGCTCAGCGATGTGCGTGCGCCGACGGGAAAGACCTGCCGCCAGTAGGCCGTCGTGCGCAGTGCCCAGCCGGCAGTGACCTGCTCGTCGTCCTGGCGGTAGAGACTGCGCTCCAGAAAGGTCTGGCGCGCAGTGCTGCCGAGGCGCGCGATGGCCTTCGCCAACTCCCTGCTCAAGGGGTTGAGTGGCACCTTGTTTTCGTTCAGCAGGGCTGTCACATCTCTGCCGAAGGCGATGGCGCGCTGCTCGAACGCAATGGTCTGCGTCTTGCCATCTATGCTGACCGAGACGCCGGCGTGATTGACGTGCTGCGGGGCGGCATGGATGGGAGCGGCATCGCCGAACGCGCTCGGGTCGATATCCGGCAATGGCCAGGACAGCACCTTGGTGATCGGTTTGGCCGATGTGTTACGCACCACGTAGGTGATCTTGGTCGCCTCGGTGCTAAGCGTGATGTCTTCCGATACGATCGAAAGGCCTTCGTCGCTGGGGAAGAGGACACCGCTGCTCGGGATGAGGGCAGCGGTCTCACCGGCCCGCGCCGTCGGGCTGGCGGCCATCATCGCGAGGGCCAGGAGGAGCAGCGCCGCCGGCATCGTCCGGCGGCAGATGTGGAAGGGGCGCGCCAGAGAGCGGCCGGTATTGGTTGCGCTGAACGTTGGGGAAATCATGTGTCACTCTGGCGCTCGGCCGAAGATGCGGAGAGGCCCGGGAACTTCGGTCCAGTGTCCCGATCCTGAAATTCGCCAGCATGTACTGCAATGCGTGTCAGCGAATTTCAGTTGGCGAAACGGAAGTGCATCACGTCACCGTCGGCGACGACGTACTCCTTGCCTTCAAGACGCATCTTGCCGGCCTCGCGGGCGCCTGCCTCGCCATTGAGACGAATATAGTCATCGTAGGCAATGGTTTCGGCCCGGATGAATCCCTTCTCGAAATCCGAGTGGATGACACCCGCCGCCTGGGGCGCCTTGGTTCCGGTCGTGATGGTCCAGGCACGTGCCTCCTTGGGCCCAACCGTGAAATAGGTGACAAGGCCGAGAAGGTTGTAGCCCTCGCGGATGAGCCGGTTGAGGCCGGCCTCCTCCAGTCCCAGGTCCGCCAGGAAGGCATCGCGCTCGTCGTCGGGCAGGCTCGCCAGTTCCGCTTCGATCTTGGCGGAAATGACAACCGCACCCGCACCCTCGGCCCGCGCCCGCTCAAATACTTTTTCCGAAAGTTCGTTGCCCTTGGCAGCCGACCCTTCATCGACGTTGCAGACATAAAGCACGGGCTTGGAGGTCAGCAGCTGCAGGGCGGCAAAGCCGCCGCGCTCTTCCGGCGTGATGTCGGCAAAGCGGGCGGGCCTGCCATCGCGAAGCGGCACCAGCGCCTTGTCGATCAGCGTCACCTGGGCCTTGGACTCCTTGTCGCCCGATTTCGCTTTCTTCTCGAGATTGAGCCGACGCTTCTCCAGGCTCTCCATGTCGGCGAGCATCAGCTCGGTTTCCACGGTCTCTGCATCCGCGACCGGATCGATCCTGTTCTCGACATGGGTGATGTCGTCGTCCACGAAGCAGCGCAGGACATAGGCGATGGCGTCCACTTCGCGGATATGACCGAGAAACTGGTTGCCGAGCCCTTCACCCTTGGATGCGCCGCGCACGAGCCCGGCGATATCGACGAACGTCAGCCGCGTCGGCAGGATGGTCGCGGACTTCCCGACTTCCGCCAGCTTCGTCAGCCGTTCGTCAGGAACGCCAACTTCACCGACATTCGGTTCGATGGTGCAGAAGGGATAATTGGCTGCCTCCGCCGCTGCTGTCTGCGTCAGCGCGTTGAAGAGGGTCGACTTGCCGACATTGGGCAGTCCGACGATGCCGCATTTGAAGCCCATGATCATGAAGGAACCGCGATCTGGCACGTCCGGACGCTCAAGCCCTAGGCGCGATCACTCGTTCCCTTCTTTCTCCCTTCCATCCATTTCCTGAGATTTTCGGCCAGAGCGGACTGGCGCTTGCCGGCTCGCTCGCCTGCCGGGTGGCCGGATGCTTTCCTCGGTCCCTTGGGCGGGCCGGCTGAGGGTGCAGGTCGGGCATCTTTCGCGCCACCCTGCGAAACGGTGGGGGCGTCGTCTGACTGGAGTTGCCGGGCAACGTCGGTCAGGAAGCGCTCGTTTTCGCCTTTTGCGAGCCGCCCTGCAGCGTCTGCGATGGCGTCGAGCAGCGGTAACAGCCAAACCTGCTCGGCCTTCGCGAAGTCGTTGAGTACGTATTGCGCGACGAGATCCTTGTGGCCGGGATGGCCGACACCAATGCGAACGCGCACGTAGCCGTTGTCGAGATGGGCAGAAAGTGAGCGTAGCCCATTGTGCCCGGCGTTGCCGCCGCCCGTCTTGATCTTCAGCTTGCCTGGCGCGAGATCAATCTCGTCATACAGGACGACCACATCACTGATCGGCAACTTCAGGAACCGGGCCGCCTCGCCAGCCGACCTGCCGCTCTCGTTCATGTAGGTCAGAGGTTTGAGCAGCAGCGTCTTCTCGCCGTCGATCACGCCATCGCTGATCAGCCCCTGGAACTTCTTCCGCCAGGGGCCGAAGCCATGCCGCTCGGCAATGCGATCGACGGCCATGAAGCCGACGTTGTGACGGTTGCGTTGATAGCGGGCCTCGGGGTTCCCGAGGCCGACAATAAGCTTCATGGCCCGTCCTTCCCCGGTCCATCAGTGGGCCGTGAGCTGGCACGTTCCCGTAAGCGGGCCCTTACTTCTTGGGCTTCTCGGCAGCAGGTGCAGCCGCGGCGGTCTCTGCTGCTTCCTCACCTTCGCCGGCATCGGTATCCGAATCGCTGTCACCCTTCGCCGAGGTGCCGGCGATGGTCGCGATCGTGAAGTCACGATCCTGGATGACGGGTGTCACGCCGTCAGGGAGCTGGATGAAGGAAATGTGGATCGAGCGGCCGATGTCCATGCCTTCGAGGTTGATCGCGAAGAACTCCGGCACGCGGTCCGCCGGTGCCCAGACTTCGACTTCGCGGCGGACGACGTTGAGCACGCCGCCACGCTTCAGACCCGGGGAGAGCAGCTCGTTGGTGAAACGAACCGGCACCCGCAGACGCACCTGGTTGTCCGCCCCGATGCGCTGGAAATCCACATGCAGGGGCGTATCGCGAACGGGATCGAGCTGGACGTCGCGCGGAATGGCCTTGATCACCTTGCCATCCACCTCGACGTTGAACACGGTCGCGAGGAAGCGGCCCCTGTTGATGACCTTCATCAGCTCGTTCGCGTTGATCGCGACCGAGTCCTGGCTGTCGACGCCGCCACCGTAGATGATCGCGGGAACATTGCCTTCACGCCGCACCGCCCGGGTCGCACCCTTGCCATGTGCCGGCCGCCCGACGGCTTTGATTACCTGTGCGGTGGACATTGTTGATTTATCTCCAAAACGAGAGGTGCCCCGTCGCAGTTTTGCGCGGGGCTCCCGAGGTTTGGTCGTTGGTCGCGCCTACCGCTCGGTGATGGCGCCGACGGCAACAACCCTCAGAT
>JBKDZY010000915.1:0-7858 GCA_047971765.1 Hyphomicrobiaceae bacterium
GAGCGCAAGGCCCTGAATGCGTTGCATTTACCAGAAACGGCCAGCAAGGAGACCATCAAGGCCCGCTTCAAGGAGCTGGTCAAGCGCAACCACCCGGATGCCAATGGCGGCGACCGGGGGACCGAAGACAAGTTGCGCGAAATCATCCAGGCCTATAACTATTTAAAGCAGGCGGGTTTGGTCTGACCACCCTCTCATGTGATGAACGCAATTCCCCCATGTCGTGGAACGGCGGGGGCTAGGCACGGCTACGCCATGCGTGCGATGGTCGGTGCCGATGAACAACAGGGATCGGGACTCTCAACGCAATGCGCGCCCAAGCAGAGGCCGGCGACACCGGCATGCCAGACAAAATGATTTCAGTTCGTGAGGTTTTCGGTATTGATTCCGACCTCGAGGTACCTGCGTATTCGGAAGCGAACGCGCACGTGCCGGATTTCGATCCGGACTATCTGTTCAACAAGGAAGTGACGCTGGCCATTCTCGCCGGCTTCAAGCACAACCGCCGCGTGATGGTCCAGGGTTACCACGGTACGGGCAAATCCACCCATATCGAGCAGGTTGCCGCGCGCCTCAACTGGCCGTGCGTCCGTGTCAACCTCGACAGCCACGTCAGCCGTATCGACCTGGTCGGCAAGGACGCGATCGTGCTCAAGGACGGCAAGCAGATCACGGAGTTCCGTGAGGGCATCCTGCCGTGGGCGCTGCAGCACAACGTGGCCCTGTGCTTCGACGAGTACGACGCCGGGCGTCCGGACGTGATGTTCGTCATCCAGCGCATTCTCGAAATGTCCGGCAAGCTGACGCTGCTCGACCAGTCGAAAGTGATCCGTCCGCACAAGGCCTTCCGCCTGTTCTCGACGACCAACACCATCGGCCTCGGCGATACCTCCGGCCTCTATCACGGCACCCAGCAGATCAACCAGGGCCAGATGGACCGCTGGTCGATCGTGGTGACCCTGAACTACCTGCCGCACGACGAGGAAGTCGGCATCATCCTCTCCAAGGCGAAGGCTTTCGCCAAGAGCGATGCGAAGAAGAAGGTCGTCAACAACATGGTGCGCGTGGCAGATCTTACCCGCTCGGCCTTCATCAATGGTGATCTCTCGACGGTGATGAGCCCGCGGACCGTGCTGACCTGGGCCGAGAACTCCGAGATCTTCGGTTCGGTCGGCTTCGCCTTCCGCATGACGTTCCTCAACAAGTGCGACGAGCTCGAGCGGCCGCTGGTGGCGGAATTCTACCAGCGCTGCTTCGGCGAGGAATTGCCGGAAAGCGCCGCAAATGTCGCGCTGAGCTGACGCCCGGGCAATCGCTGCGAGGCTCCCCGCTTCCCAGCGCGCGCTCATGGCTCAACCAGGCGGCGCACCAGCACATGGATGCTGCCTGGAATGCCACTGTGATACCTGGTGCCCGCCGATCCGTTCCGGCACGGGCTCCAAGGTCTGGGATGACACCGAGATGGCCCAACCTCCGAAGAAGAACAAGGAATCGCCCGCCGAGCCCTTCAAGCGCGTGCTCGGCCTCACGTCCCGCGCGATCGCGGGCGACAGCGAGATGCAGGTGACGTTCGCACCGGGAAAGCCGGAGCTGGACGGCAAGCACATGCAGCTTCCGGAGCCATCGCGCGTTCCATCCGCCAAGGAGATCGCGGTCATCAGGGGCTGGTCGGACAGCCTGTCCCTGACGGCTGCCCGCCACGACAAGAAGCTGCACAATCGTCTTGCGCCATCGGCAGGACCCGCACGATCGGTGTTCGAGGCTGCGGAGCGGGCGCGGGTGGAGTCGCTCGGCGCCATGCGGATGCCGGGCATGGCCACGAACCTGACCGCCAAGCTCGAGGACCAGTACGCCCACGGCCGCTTTGCCGACGTCACGGAAAAGGCAGATGCGCCGATCGAGGACGCGCTGGCGTTGCTGGTGCGTGAACGGCTGACCGGGCTCAAGCCGCCCGAGACCGCACAGGCGCTGGTCGATGTCTGGCGCGATTTCATCGAGGAGCGGGCGGCCGACAGTTTCGCGCGCCTCGACGAGGTGGCTGACGATCAGGCCGCATTCGGCCGCATGATGCGCGACATGCTCAAGTCGATGGACCTGGCCGAGGAAATGTCCGACGGCGAGGCCGAGGACGGCGACGAGAACGAAGAGCAACAGCCCGATTCCGGCGAGAGCGAAGCGCAGGATTCTTCCGACGGCAGCGAGCAGCAGGACCAGGACGCCGAGGAGCAGAGCGCGGAAAGCGAAGACGGGGAGACCGCCGAGTCTGCCGAAGACGGCGATACCGACGACTTCGATGCCGACGCCGAAGGCGACGACATGGCGGAGACGCGCGAGCCGTGGCGCCCCAATACCAACGTGCTCGATGATCCCGAGCGGTTCGGCTACAAGGTGTTCAGCCGGGTCAACGACGAGGAAATCGAAGCCGAAGACCTTTCGACTCCGGACGAACTCGAGCGACTGCGGGCGTTCCTCGACAAGGAACTGCGCAACCTTTCTGGTGCGGTGGCCCGGCTCGCCAACCGGTTGCAGCGCAAACTTCTGGCCCAGCAGAACCGCTCCTGGGATTTCGACCTGGAGGAAGGTGTGCTGGATGTCGCGCGCCTGACGCGCATCATTCTGGACCCGATGCATCCGCTGTCGTTCAAGCAGGAGCAGGACACCAACTTCAAGGACACCGTGGTGACCCTGCTGCTGGACAACTCCGGCTCGATGCGCGGACGCCCGATCATGGTGGCGGCCTGTTGTGCCGACATTCTCGCCAGGACGCTCGAACGCTGCGGCGTCAAGGTCGAGATCCTCGGCTTCACGACACGGGCCTGGAAAGGCGGACAATCACGTGAAGCCTGGCTTGCTGCAGGCAAACCGGCCAATCCCGGCCGCCTCAATGATCTCAGGCACATCATCTACAAGACGGCCGATGCGCCGTGGCGGCGCTCGAAGCGGGCGCTGGCCCTGATGATGCGGGAAGGCCTGCTGAAGGAGAACATCGACGGCGAGGCGTTGGCGTGGGCCCACCACCGTTTGCTGGGGCGGCCCGAGCAGCGGCGCATCCTGATGATGATCTCGGATGGCGCGCCGGTGGACGATTCGACCCTGTCGGTGAACTCGGGCTGCTACCTGGAGCGACATTTGCGCCAGGTGATCGAGGAGATCGAGACCAAATCTCCGGTCCAGCTTCTCGCGATCGGCATCGGGCACGACGTCACCCGGTATTACCGCCGCGCCGTGACGATCACCGATCCGTCGGAGCTGGCGGGTGCGATGACGGACAAGCTGGTGGAACTGTTCGACGAGAACGCCAAGGAAGAGCAGGCCAACCAGCGTGCTGGCGGCATGGGTGGACGGCGGCGCGCCGGCAGCCGTTGACGTGAGCGGGAGCGCTGGTTCTGCGCGACTGCCCCTCAGGATTGGCTGCGGCTCCCTGGCAATGGAGCTGCGATACCACTCCGCTTGATGCGATCCCATCCTTGCGCGTGCTGGCAACTACGCACAATTAAATAGTGCCCGGTGCATCTGGACAGCTAGTATCAACACGGTTTCAGCATAATTATCGGATCATAGGGGCTGTGACAGGGGGAGGCCTCGGCTGATCGTGAGCAAGGCGCGTTTGACCCACGATCCTTGGCAACTGCCATTTTCGGGCGACCGCTGGCTGTTCCGCCATTCCAGCTCGTATTCAAGCTGCAAAGCCGAAGCGAAGGCCCCCTGTTGGCCGTGGTGCCAGTGCGTGCACTGCCGTTCGTGACGATTGACCGGAGACAATCCAGTGGTGGCTTCCCTTTTTCGCCGATGTGCCATGGCCTTGACCTCGCGCCTTGCGGCCGTTCTTACCTGCTGCGCGGTTCTCGCTGCTGCCATGCACTACCACGTCTTCGCGCGCGAACTGGCCGTGATGCCAGCGACTGGCGACCATGCCATCACAATCACCGTTCGCCCCGTTTCCTATTTCCAGAGCTCGCAAACGAGCCGCAAGACCTTTGGCAAACTGGAATTCAGGGGCGGTCTCGTCTTGAATTCCTCCGCGTCGGGGTTCGGCGGCTGGTCCGGAATCACGATGGATCCGGACGGCCGGCACTTTCTCGCCATCTCCGATGAAGGGAGCTGGCTTTCCGGCGAGGTCACGTACCAGGGGCTGAGGCCGACCGGCATCACACACGCCCGCATGGGAAGATTGAAGGCTTTGAGCGGGCGTGATCTCGGCCGCAAGCGCGATTTCGACGCGGAATCGGTCCGGCTGATATCCGGCGACCTGGACAAGGGTACCGTGCTGATCAGTTTCGAGCGCAATCACCGGATCGGCGTCTTCCCGGTTGCCAATGGGGTCGTTTCCAAACCGCGGCACTATCTGGCCCTCAACCGCGACATCCGGCGGATGAGCGCAAACAGAGGGTTCGAGGCCATCGCGACGCTGAAAGGCGGACGTTATCGCGGAAACGTCATTGCGTTTTCGGAGCGCTATCCGGGCTTGAAGAACCGCCACCGGGGATGGCTCTGGATCGGCGGCAAGCCGCAGCGGCTGGAGATGACGGACATCGGCGGCTTCGACGTGACCGATTGCGTCGGGCTCGAGGATGGCTCGCTCCTGATCCTCGAGCGTCGCTTTCGCTGGACCGAGGGGGTCAAGATGCGCATTCGGCATATTCCTGCCGACAAGATCCGCCCCGGTGGCCTGCTGGACGGCGAAACCCTTCTGGAAGCGGACCTGGGCTATACCATCGACAACATGGAAGGACTGGCCGCACATCGCGCCGCCAACGGCGATCTGGTCCTGACGCTGCTATCGGACAACAACTTCAACCAGATCCTTCAACGCACACTGCTGTTGCAATTCACGCTCAAGGGCCATCGGCAGTCGGCCAAGGGGTAACGGTGTGCTCCCGGATGCCTCCGAAGTCCGGACGCCGGGTCCGCTTGGAGCTAACGAGGCCTCCTCCACGGCCGGCGCCAAATCAAGACAGCCGCGCGTTCCCCATTTCTGATGACAGACACGGCGCGGCCGTTCATTCCAGCTCAGGTCGCGCAGCTGGCCGCGATCAACGCATGCCCCACACCTCGATGCGAGCCTGCCCCTTGAACTTTGGACGCGTCTTGTAGGTCAACAGGATCTCGTGGATGAAGCGCGTCCGGCCCCGGAGATCAATGGCGCGCGTCTCGCTGCCCTGGCGCATGAACTTGCGCACCGGCAGCGTATCAGGCTCGCCGTTGCCGTAGATCACCTTCACGTCAAACAGCTCGATGTCGTTGCCATGGACCCTGAGCTTGATGGCGCGGAACGCCCCGTCACGGCGGGATACGCGAATCACATCACGATCGACGCGGAACCCGACAGACTTCTCGCCGAGCAGCACCCAGTTGCCGGGACGAACGTCCGGGGGGCGGCCTGGTCCGTGTGGGCCCGGGCGATACTGCGCACTTGCTGACTCCACTGGCAACCCAGCGGCTGCGATTGCAATCGCCACATAACCGAGACCGGCCAGAACGATACGACGGTGCATGATGTCTCCTTGACTGCCTTCATTCACGCGGCGCTGGCCGCCTGAGCGCCTCCACCTCATCCTGAAGCGCTATAGTCGGAGCAAGATGAACCATGAATGAAAAACGCTGACACCTTCGAACGGTTTTGCGTGCACACGGCGGTCAGCGCCGGGACATGCCAAAACTGCTGCCGTGGCGCCACGTCCGGGTCGCGCATGTGTTGCCGGAGATGGCGGGAAACCTATTGCGCCCAGAACTCGACGAAGGCATGCGAGCGCGTCGTTGCATAGCGGTCGAACACGCGCGAGCGGTAGCTGACCTTGAGTTCCTTGACCGGCTTGCGCTTCAACTCCACCGGCCCGTAGTACGCGCCACCCTCGACCTTCTTGCCCACCTTGATCGTCTCGCTGGTGCCATCGCCATAGACCAGGATCAACTTGTTCAACTGGATGGCCCGGTCCTTGACGTCGAGGCGAAGGCGATTGAAGCCCCAGTTGCGCGCAACGGAAATCGTGTCCGTCTCATAACCGATGCCACGCTTGAGACTCAGGCTGAAGAACTTCGGCTCCTGCCCTCCCAGAAACAGCCATCCCCTGTTGCCGCTGAACTTGAATGCCTCGTTGGCGGCTGCGGTCTGGGCGCTGGCGGCTGCCGATGTGGTGTCGTACCAGCCCTCCGCGTACTCGCCGTAGACCTCGATGCGGGCCTGTCCCTTGAATTTCGGACGGCTGCGGTAGACGAGCTGGATCTCCTTGATGAAGCGGTCGCCCTTCAACGTGAACCACCTGGAGCGCGTGTTGGCCCTGACTTCGGCGTTCACGTCCAGGACGTCGGAATCGCCTTCGCTGTAGATGATCCGCATCTGGTTGATGAAGATGTCGTTGTCGAGCACCCGCAAACGGATCTTGTCGAACTTGCCGTAGTCATGGCCGACCTTGATGATGTCGCGGTCGACACCGAATCCGACCTGCTGCACGCCGAACAACAGGTCGCCACCGGCGACGACTGGCGGCGGCGGTGCATTGCCCTGATCTCCCGACACGCTCTCGCGCGGGCGGATGGCCTTGGCGCCCGAGCGGCTGGTGATCCCCGTCACGCGCACCCGCGCCGCGCGCGGCTGGCCGGGCGCGGCCTTGTAGTGCATGACGATCGAATCAATGAATTTCTCCGGTCCGCGGCCGTTGTCCGGGCCCATGACGCGGGTCCGCACATCCCTGGTGTTGAGGCGGATCAGGCGTCCACGATCCTCCGTGAACTTCGACCCGTCGGCATATTCGATGTCGATCGTGGTGATATCGACGGCGCTGCCATCGAGAGCGTAGACACGGATGCCGCTGAACTTTCCCGGGATGGCACGGACGTCGATGCGGTCGACATCAGGAATGACCCTTCCGGCCTTTTCCTCCGCCAGCGTCACCTCGACCTGGGCGGTTGCAGCCGCCGTCTGCCCGAACGCGAACAACACGAGCGAAAATGCCAACAGCCTCAAATACATAACAAACTCCCGATCAAACGGGCGCAGGTCGCCCGGACGCATGGACTAGGCAATTAACCTATTCGTGAGTTGGAAAAAAGGCTATCCGCGCCCGGACGGCAGGGATTGCTTCGAGGGAAACTGTTGCGTTGAAACAACGTCTCGTGATCGGGTATTCCTGGGCACACAGGTGTCCCGCACGTTCATGCAAGAGCCAGCCTGCCTGCCGGCGGCAAGCCGGCCGGGCGCGACAATTTCAAATTGCCGGCAGGAGCCGCCGCCATGCATCAGATGACAAAGAGTGACCGGCAAGCCGGTGTCAACCGAGCGATTTCCATCCTGAAGCAGAAGGTCGGCGACAGACTTCAGACCGGCGAGGCCATCCGGCGCCAACATGGGCACACGCTGACCTGGCTCGAAAATCAGCCGCCCGACGCCGTGGTCTGGCCGCTCTCGACCGACGAAGTGCAGGACATCGTGCGGGTTGCGGCAGAGCACGGCGCGCCGCTCATCCCGTTCGGTGCCGGCACATCGCTTGAAGGCCATCTGAATGCGCCACTCGGCGGGATCTCGCTCGACTTCTCGCGCATGGACGAGGTGCTGGCGGTCAACGCGCTCGATCTCGACTGCTCCGTGCAGGCGGGCGTCTCGCGGCGCAAGCTCAACGAATACCTGCGCGACATGGGCCTGTTCTTCCCGGTCGATCCGGGTGCGGAGGAAGCCACCATCGGCGGTATGGCCGCGACCCGCGCTTCCGGTACGACGGCGGTTCGCTACGGCACGATGCGCGAGAACGTGTTGAACGTAACGGCCGTGATGGCTGACGGCTCCGTGATCCGGACGGCGCGGCGCGCGCGGAAATCATCTGCCGGGTACGATCTGACGAAGCTCATGGTGGGCTCCGAAGGG
>JBKDZY010000916.1:0-7425 GCA_047971765.1 Hyphomicrobiaceae bacterium
CGAGTTCATCCAGATCAGTAGCCGTCATGTCCAGCCGGATCGGCAGGACGCGAGATTGCCGTTTCAGCTCTCCAGCGGAGCCATCCCCGGCAAGCCGGACCCAGTCCTTCTCGGTGGTCACCAGTTGGCAGTCACTTGACCACCCCCGCTCCAGAAGACCGCGCACATCCCGGTCCGTCAGCACATGATGATCCGGGAACGCGACCTTGGCCACGATCTGCCCCCCAAGATCCTCCAGAAGGTGGAAGAAGCGGTTTGGCGAGCCGATCCCGCAATAGGCCACCAGCGGCCGTCCAGCCAGCCATGACGTATCTGCAGACGGCGCTGGCCATGCCGACAGGATCGGCCCCTTGAAACGCTGACGAAACACTCGGAAGACACCATCGGAGAGCGAGGTTTCCGCCCCTGGCCGGTTGATCACGATCGCGTCCACCAGTCCAAGCTGGAAATCGAGTGGCGCACGCAACGGCCCCGATGGAATGACACAGGCGTTGCCCACGCCACGGCTGCCGTCGACCAGCGCGATGGTCAGGTCCTTGTGCAGACTTCCATTGAGCATGCCGTCATCCATCACGATGGCATCCGGAGGCGAGGCTCCGGCCATCATGGCTGCAGCCCCCGCACCCCGGTCGCGCGCAATGAACGTAGCCCGGTGCCGGGCCAACAACAGCGGTTCGTCGCCGACATCAGTCGCCGCGTCACTCTCGCCGACCCGGTGCGGTCCCGCGAGCCGTGCCTTGTAGCCCCGTGAGAGAAAGCCGGCACGCAGCCCGAGCGCGGCAAGTCTTTCAGCCACCAGCAGCGACATCGGGGTCTTGCCCGTCCCGCCAGCCGTGAAATTCCCGATGCAGATAACCGGAACTCCGACACGCCGATCGCCACCCGCTTTCAGGCGCCGCCTGGCTTCCCAGCCATATATGGCCGCCGCCGGCGCCAGCAGCCGCGCCGCCATGGCCCGCTCCGGTGCATACCACCACCTGGGTTCGTCAATGCGCACGTTGAGGCAGGTCGCGAACAGCCGCGTCCGCGTCAAGAAGGGATGCCAATGCCTCTGCCGTTCTGGTCAGAGCGCCAGCCATGCTGCCGAGGGCACCGGTTGCGCGCCGCCGCAATCGCGCCGCGTCATCAGGCGACATCAACAACAGTTCGAGGACTGCCCCGAGTTCATCTTCGTCCTTCACCACCTGCACACCGTCGCAAGCTTTCAGCACACGCAGGACATCCGCGAAATTCCGCGTGTGCGGCCCGGTCACGACCGCAACGCCATGCTGGACAGCCTCGATGGGGTTCTGGCCACCGTGCGGAACCAGCGAGCCGCCGATGAAGGCGACACCAGCCACAGCATAGAGTGTCCCAAGCTCGCCAATCGTATCGGCAAGGTAGATGTCCGTCTCAGGCTCCGGCAGATGCCCCTCCTGGCGCCGCTTCACGGATAGCCCCATGCCGGACAGCGTGGCCGCTATGCCTTCGCCGCGGTTCGGATGGCGCGGCGCAATGATCGTGACCAATCCGGGCACCCGTTCCCGAAGCCGCGCATGGACCCGCGCAACGATCTCTTCTTCTCCCGGATGCGTACTGGCGGCCATCAGCACCGGGCGGCCATCGAGCGCGGTCTTCAGAGCCAGCAGCGCACTCTCGTCCACCACGGGCGGCGGCACATCGAACTTCAGGTTGCCGCTGTTGACGGCCCAGTGCGCGCCAAGCGAGCGAAACCGCTCCGCCAGAACTTCACTTTGCGCCATGACCAGTGAAAACCGCGAAAAAAGTGC
Organism: Hyphomicrobiaceae bacterium; assembly: GCA_047971765.1. Lineage (GTDB taxonomy): Bacteria > Pseudomonadota > Alphaproteobacteria > Rhizobiales > Hyphomicrobiaceae. The sequence goes on from JBKDZY010000916.1 coordinate 1,770, forward strand.
TTCCGCGAGCCCAGGCCGGCGTTGCCAGCGCTCGAAGGAATGGTCCGACATGCGCGCATTGACGAGCGCCATCGGCACATGGCGCCGACAGGCTTCCATGACCAGGTTCGGCCAGATTTCCTGTTCCGTGAAAATCGCGAGCGCAGGACGCCAGTATTCCAGAAACGCCGCGGCGATACGCGGCGAATCAAGCGGCACATATTGATGGAATGTCCTGGGCGGCAATCGGCTTGCCACGAATTCCGCCGAAGTCACGGTCCCGGATGTCAACAAAAATGACACATCCGGACGCAATTCGCCGAGTCGGCGAATCAGCGGCAATATCGAATTCACCTCGCCGACGCTTGCACCGTGAAACCAGACGATATTGCCTTCAGGCCGGATCAGGGATGCGCGCCCGAGACGTTCCCCGAGACGGTCCCAGTCCTCTTTTCCATGGCGCATGCGCCACCACAGGATGAGAGGCGCAATAGGCCGCGCCGCGCGCGTTAAAGCACTGTAAAGTTTGAGTTCGACACGGTCCGGCATCCCTGCAGAAAAACCTTGCGACCTGCCAGTCTCACCTGTGTTTAACGGAGTGACGGTCATCAGAGGATTTTTGCCAAATTTCGAATGCACTTCTATCCATGCCCACGGGCGCGAATCTACCGATTTTGGCAGCCATTTGCCAAGTCCGATTAAGTGGCGTGCACCGGAAATCACCTGCGATAGCGAAGCCACTTGCCTTTTGGTCCATAAGTTTGCTCTGTGCAACAAGTGACAACGTTTTGTCTCCCAGGTTCCAGAAAGACAGATCTTCCCGGGTCATGGCCAAAATCGCCAAACATCAGCGGCGCGCAGTGCGAAAGTGGTTTCGCGGGTGGCGTCAGAGCATCGCCGAGGGGTCTCCGGATTGGTTGCGGCGGAGCATGGCCAAACCGGTCAATTACGCCGACATGCTTCTCGTTGATCACGGCATTTTCCGGCTCGCCTATCTGAACCTGCACAAACTCGGTCATAACACATGGCGGTCCGCCCAGCCTGCGCCGCATCAAATCGACAACATCGCACGCCTTGGCGTCCGGACCATCATCAACCTGCGTGGCCCGCGATTATGCGGAAGCTACTGGCTTGAGCAGCAGGCCTGCCGGCGCAATGGCATCACGCTCATCGACTATCAGGTCCGTTCGCGAGCCGCCCCATCAAAGCAGGAAGTACTCGGCGCGCGTGATCTCCTGCGCAGCATCAAGGAGCCGCTGCTCCTGCATTGCAAATCAGGTGCCGACCGCGCCGGGCTGATGAGCACGCTCTACCTCATTGCCGTGGAAAACCTGCCCGTTGAACAGGCCATGCGCGAACTGTCGTTGAAGTTCGGCCACATCCGCCAGTCGGACACCGGAATGCTCGACCACTTCTTCGATGTTTATCTGGAAGAGAGCAAAAGACGTCCGATTGAATTCTTCGACTGGGTCGAGACCGTCTACGATCCGGACGCGGTCAAGAACTCGTTCCACGCCAAGCGATGGGCCAACGTCCTGACCAACGGCATCCTGAAGCGCGAATAGGGTTTGCAAGAGCGTTTCCGCCCTGGGTTGGCACGCTCAGGCCGCGACTGTGGCCCACCCTCGCGGAACGCCCGGCCGAAGGCCGATACGGCGCGTGAGCGCAAACCAGCCAGCTCCCAGTAACGCTTTGCCGGAATCGGTCAAAAAGAAGAAGCCCGGCCAACTGACCGGGCTCGATCCTGGATATCCGGGCAAAGCCCGGATCTGGCGGCCAGCCTTGCTGCCCCTCCCGCCACATCGCACCTTCAGATGCATCCCCGGGCGGGCCTCACCAATTCTCTGGCACGAACCAGTTTAGCGGCCGGCGGGTTTGGACTTGCCGGGCAGAAGCCCCTCGCGCTGCGCGCGTTTACGGGCGAGCTTGCGGGCGCGACGAACGGCCTCGGCCTTCTCGCGCACACGCCGCTCTGACGGCTTCTCGTAATAGTTGCGGAGTTTCATCTCCCGAAAAATGCCCTCGCGCTGCATCTTCTTCTTGAGCGCCTTCAGGGCCTGATCGACGTTGTTGTCGCGGACGAGTACTTGCAAGCGAGATCCTTCCTTTGCGGGTTGCGTCCCAATCGGGCCAAGCCACGGAAATTGCAGTTAATTCTATTCGGCGCGTGCAAACACCAAAAACCGGTCATGCCGGTTGCGCGTGCCGTTCCAACGGGAAACTAGCAAAATCGGGCAGTTGTGTCCACACACTCCGCCGCCTTCTTGCATCTCTCCAGCCGCCCCCGACAGCCCTGGCGCTCCTCCAGGTCCGAAACCGACTGAACGGTGTATGGACACCCGTTAACCAGCACCGTCTCCAGCAATTGCCTTGCCGCATCGATTGGCGCGATGGAACACCGCCCGACATTATGCCGCTGCGGCAGGCCGTCCGTTGGACGACCAAACCGCGAAAGTGGTAACGTGCCATCGCACTCGCAGACAGATTTTTAGGGCGTCAAAGTCTCACCCGGTGCCTTGAACACCGACCAGTCCGCCATCCGGGCGCACACTCGTCGGCCAAGGCCAATGCCATGCGCGGAGATACAATCATGAGCGCAACCCCCGCCCAAATCCAGGGTCTCGGCGAACAGGAAAGCATCTGGTTCAAGCTCACGGCCCTTCACAAGGGCAGCAACCCCAACCCGATGGAAACGCTGTGCCAACTGACGGAACGTCATGGCGGCGTCATCACCGTCAACATGGGCAACGAGCGCGTGGTCTTCCTGTCGGAGCCGGAGCACTTCAAGCGCGTTCTCGTCACCAAGGTTGACAATTACATCAAATACTTCGATGGGCTGAAGCCGATCTTCGGCAAAAGCATGATCACGCACGATGGCGCCCTGTGGCAGAAGATCCGCATGCCCCAGCAACCGGCGTTCCATCCGGACATGTTCGCCGAGTACATCCCTTACTTCCTGGCTGCCATTAACCAGAAGATGGACAACTGGGCGGAACTCGCCAAGTCCGGCGAAAGCGTCGAGATGGTCGAGCAGACCTGGACCCTGGCCGCCGACATGATCTGCAAGGCCCTGTTCGACAGGGACATGCCATTCAACCCTCACGTCATCTTCAAGTATGTGAAGACCTACACTGACGTGATGAACCACAAGGAAGTGCGCCTCAAGAAGGTCTCGGGCGCCGAGTTCGAACTCGCCGACGAATCGACCGCCAAAGCGATTGATGCCTGGATCAGCGTGCCGCCAGCGGTCATCGGATCAGAGCCCCGGGAACAGCGCGAACAGACCCTGCTGAAGCTGATCGAAGCCGCCGTCGCCGACCCGGACAGGCCGGAATTCGATGAGCAACAAGCACTGGATGAGATCAAGCAATACTTGTGGGCGGGCACCGAGACGACGGCTCTCACCTTGGCCTGGGCTCTCTACGAGGCATCTCGTCGCCCCGAAATCGCCGATCGCATCCGCCGCGAAGGCGATGAAGTCTATGGTAATGACGGTCGTGAGCCGACGGCTGCCGACTATTCCGCGCTCGCCTATACCCGCGCGGTCATCCAGGAGACCATGCGCATGTACCCCCCGGTCTGGGGATTGATCCGTGTGGCCGCCGAGGATGATGTCATCGGTGACAAGGAAATCAAGGCGGGCGACCGCATCGTGATGTTCGCCTACGGCACCCATCATTCGCCAAAATACTGGGATAATCCTGAAGAATACCGCCCTGAGCGCTTCATGGGAGACGCAGCCAAGAAGCGCAAACCCTACACCTATATCCCCCTCGGCGGCGGCAAGCGCTCATGCATCGGCGGTGCCATGAGCCAGGTCGAAAACACCTTGGCGCTTTCGATCCTGTTGCGCCGGTTCCAACCGGAGTATGTGGGCAACGCCAATACGCCCGCCGACCAGCATCCGGGCATCAACGCCACCGTGACGCTCACTCCCCGTGGCGGCCTGCACTTCCGCATCCGCGAACTGAGCTGAAGCGCAAGGATCGCGGCAGGACGAATTGACAACCACCTCCCTCGGGAGGTGGTTTTTTTCGTCTCCATGGCCAGACATGCGGCAGCCCGTCCCCATCCCCCGTTCTGCCCCATGCTACACTGCAAGGGCCAATCGGTGGACAGGAGCCCCGCAATGCCCGACTTGAATGCAGCACCTTGGATGATATGGGCTCTTCTGGCAGCCATCTTTGCTGCATTGACAGCGGTGTTCGCCAAGGTCGGCGTCGAGAATGTCAATTCCGACGTCGCGACATTCATCAGGACCGTGGTCGTCGTTGTCGTGCTGGGCGGCATTCTTGCCGCGCGAGGCTTGCTGCACTCCACAAGCGGCATCTCAGGCAGGACCTATCTCTTCCTGGTCCTGTCCGGTCTCGCCACGGGTGCATCCTGGATCTGCTACTTCCGCGCCCTCAAGCTGGGAGACGCAGCCCGTGTAGCCCCCGTGGACAAACTCAGCGTCGTCCTGGTGGCCATCATCGGCACCCTGTTCCTGGGCGAAAAGCTCAGCCTCCACAATTGGGCCGGTGTCGCGATGATCACGGCAGGTGTCATCCTCGTCGCCCTGCGCTGATGAGAAAGCCGCTCGGCACCAACAGCACGCCCCCCTTCGGCACAGTCACGCCGCAGCCGGCCGAACCGTATCCTTCACCTGCGTCCGGTGCATCAGGCGCCTGAGCCCCGGATCGAGCGTATTGCGCCGGTGCAAGGTGCAGCGGTTGTCCCAGAGATGACGAGATCGCCGGGCTGCCAGTGCTGCGCCCAGTGGTATGGCCCCTGCGTGACATGCGCCCACAATTCGTCAAGCAGCGCATCGCTTTCGGCATCATCGAGCCCCACGACCCAGGCATTGGGTCGCCGGCCGAGATAAAGCGACGGCTTGCCGGTCTCCGGATGCCGGACCACAAGCGGATGGACCGCGCCGGGTCTGTCCGCATTCGAGTAGTGCTCATCGAAACCCCGGCGAAGCTGCCCCGAGGAATTGCGTGTCGCATCATGCTTGCACGACAGCCCGGTGATCCGCTGCCTTAGCCGGACCGGCAACGTTTCATAGGCCTTGTAGAGATTGTAGAAAAACGTCTCGCCACCGGTTGCAGGCGTTTCCACACCATAGAGCAGACTGGCCTTGGGCGGCTGGTCGATATAGCTCATGTCCTGGTGCCAGACGAGTTCCGAGTTGCCGAGCCCGCCAATCGCCTTGCCATCCACAACGATATTCGAGATCACCGCGATGTCCTTGCGATGGCGTGTGAATGTGCTGCCTTTCGCGCTGATCGGGGCCTCGTCGAGTTCACCAAACCGCCGCGAGAACCTGGCCAGATGGTCATTCCAGGCCTGGTAGATGGCCCGGAACGCCGCCTGCCCAGCGGCTGCGCAACATCGAGATCCACAATATCGGCGCCAAGCGCCCCACCGGTTGGAACAACACGCACTGCAGCATCTTGAGACATGACCTCGCCCCTTCTCTCATCGCCCGGGCTTGGAACAACAATGGCAGCGCACAGGCGTGCATGAACGTTGGCCCGCGCACTGATAGGCCTATGCTGTCATGACGAGGCCAACGGCGCCAGGAGGTCGAAAATGCGCTCATCCAGCGCCTCACGCGCACCGCTCACGTGGATGGACTGGATGCAGACGTGATCCGCCCCGGCCTTCAAGTGGTCCTCGATCCGCTGTCGTATCG
>JBKDZY010000917.1:0-3945 GCA_047971765.1 Hyphomicrobiaceae bacterium
GCCAGGGCAGACCGCATTGACGCGGATGCCATGGCCGGCCACCTCGCCCGAGACGGCCTTGGTGAAGCCGATGACGGCATGCTTCGAGGCGACATAGGGGCTCATGTTGGGCGATCCCATCAGGCCCGCAATGGACGCCGTGTTGACGATGGCGCCGGACTTCTGGGCAATCATGACAGGGACGACGTGTTTCAGGCCAAGGAAAACGCCTTTGACATTCACGGCAATCAGCTTGTCGAAGACGTCATCATCGTATTCGTGGACCGGCTTGAGCTGCCCCTCGATGCCCGCATTGTTGTGGAAACAGTCGATGCGGCCGTAGGCGTCCATGGCGGCCTTCACATATGCCGCGACATCAGTGCTTTTGGTGACGTCGGCTGTCACCACCGTGGCTTCGCCGCCCTTCTGCTTGATGATACCCGCTGTTGCAGCGAGACCTTCGGCGTCCCGGTCGACGAGCACGACCTTGGCACCGTAGCCTGCAAAGCCCGTGGCGGTTGCGCGGCCGATGCCGTTGGCCGCGCCGGTGACGAGCGCAACTTTGCTCTTGAAATCCATTTCGAGCGTCCTCCTGACTATCTATCGGGGCAAGCATGCGCCAGATTTCGTGCGCCGCACAAGTTGGCGATGGCAGACGCCTGGACGCGAGGCGACGGGTGGCCCCGCAAACGGACATTGTCTTGACGGCGGTATCCAGCCTAGTTTGCGGACATGAGATTCGAAACAGACTTGATCCCAGGGCGCTTGATCAAGCGCTACAAGCGGTTTCTGGCCGATGTGGAGCTGGACACTGGCGAAACCGTCACCGCAACGTGTCCGAATACCGGCTCCATGATGGGGCTGGTGGAGCCGGGATGCCGGGTGTGGCTATCGATCTCCGACAGTCCCACGCGCAAGTACAAGCATACGTGGGAAATGGTGGAGGCCGATCTTGGCAAGGGGCCGCATCTGGTTGGCATCAACACCAACCATCCCAACAAGCTGGTGGCGGAGACCATCGAAGCCGGCATGGTGAAGCCGCTGAAGGGATACCCGTCGCTCAGGCGCGAGGTGAAATACGGCAAGAACAGCCGCATCGACATTCTGCTGGAATGCCCCGAGAAGGGGAGCTGCTATGTGGAGGTCAAGAACGTCCACATGATGCGCAAGGCCGGGTTGGCAGAGTTTCCCGACAGCGTGACGGAGCGCGGGGCCAAGCACCTGGTGGAGATGTCGGACATGGTGGGGCAAGGTCACCGGGCGATGATGGTGTATCTGGTGCAACGGCCGGACGCCACGCGCATGACGCTGGCCGAGGATGTCGATCCGAAATACGTGGCCGCTTTCAGGGCGGCAGCGGAAGCCGGCGTGGAGGCCATTGCCTTGAAGTGCCGGGTCAGTCCGCAGGAGATCGCGGTCGAGAAGGCCATTCCCATCAAGGTTTGAGGCCATCGGGGCCGGGAAAACGACGAGAAGCGGCGGGTGTATCCGCCGCTTCCTGATGCGTCATGTGATGCTCGTGCCCCCGGTGGGGCATGGGGCTTCCACCAGGGACGATCGGGCTTCATGTCCGTGCAGCCTGGCCGCGCTTCTTGCGCCGTGCATCGCCGATGGCCAGAAGTTTCTCGCGGTTCTCAGGACTGACCTGATTGTAACGTTCGCGCCAGATGGAAACGTCTTTTTCCCATTCGAAGGGTGAGCGGACGGTGGTTTGTGGGCCGGTCGCGCTTTCAAGCAAACCCAAGGCAAGACGAACGGTCTCGGTCTGCATGTCCTTGTTCCAGGGATGTCCGCACGGGTTGCCGAGCGGGAAATCCGAGAAGAAGAAGCGCGGGACGGCGCAGTGCTCGACGATGTCGCGCGCGGAGCCGAGCAGGATCGTGGGTATTCCGTTGGCTTCAAGGTGCCGGGCAATCAGACTCACGGTCTGATGACATACCGGTCAGAGAGCGGTGAGGAGGGCAACGTCGACCTTGTCCTCCTTGAGGCGGCGCAGGATTTCCGGCGCGTCCTGGGTATTGGTCTTGGAGTGGCTGTAGTCGGTTGGTGCGCCATGGAAGCGGGGCGCCAGAGAACCGACAAACCCTTCAGAGACGAGGCGGCCGACGGCATCAATCGGAAGAAACGTCTCGCGGTCGTCGGTGTGGGTTGCTTCCTTGTCCCAGGAGAGGTCGGTATCGAAGGTCGCGGGGGGATTGGCGACGTCTCCTGACCAGACCTGCTTGCGGCCGCGTTCGTTGCGGTTGGACAAATCGGGAGGGCCTGCCGTGGTGATGAGGCCCACCTTGCATTCCCGCAGCGGTTTCACCATCCGGGTGAAGGGGGCTTCGGTATTGTGCGCCCAGACATAATCGTTGTCGTAGCCCAGAGCGCGGTAATAGCGGCGCGTGCGCTCCATATACTTGACGGGGTCACCTTGGTTCATTCATTTGCCTTTCCTGCGGATCTCGCGCAATCATAGGGGGTGCTCGCGTGATTGTTGCATGCCTGTTTGCCACGGGCGGCCCTGGTGCAGTTCGCCGATCGCTTGCAAATCAGATGGAAGAATGCGTCAATCCCGCATCAAAGTCATCAATATCCATATCGGCCGGAGGGGGCGTCGCGCCATTTGTGCGGTTTGCATCGGAGCCATCGAGCCCCGGTCCGGCCTTCCGGTCATCCCATCGGTCAAACAGGATTGAATTATGCCTCTCGACACGACTGACACTCCCGTCCACGACGCGCTGATCATTGGCGCGGGCTTTACCGGCATGTACCAGCTCCATTGTCTGCGTGAGCGCCTGGGTATGAATGCTCTTGTACTGGAAGCTGGCGATGGCGTTGGCGGGACCTGGTACTGGAACCGCTATCCGGGCGCGCGCTGCGATTCCGAGAGCCATGCCTACTGCTATTCATTCTCGCCCGAGATCTGGAAGGAGTGGACCTGGAGCGAGCGCTATCCGGGGCACGCCGAAATCCGCCGCTACATGAACTTCGTTGCCGACAAGCTCGACCTGAAGCGCGATATCCGGTTCAACACCCGGGTGGCGTCCTGCACGTTCGATGAGGCCCGCAACCTGTGGCGGGTCAAGACCGAGAAGGGCGAGGTGTTCAGCGGGCGTTATCTGATTACGGGGGTGGGTTGTCTTTCGACGGCGAATATCCCGAAAATTCCAGGCCTCGAAGGGTTCGAGGGGGATTGGTATCATACGGGCACGTGGCCGCACGAAGGCGTTGATTTCACGGGCAAGAAGGTTGGCCAGATCGGAACAGGATCCACGGGGATCCAGGCGGTGCCGGTGATCGCCAGCGAGGCCAAGCACCTGACGGTTTTCCAGCGGACGCCGAACTACAGCGTTCCGGCCCATAACAAGCCTCTGACGGAAGATTTCAAGGCCTGGGTCAAGGAACACCGGGACGACGTCCGCAAGATCATGACGACCAACCAGAACGGTCATCCCTTCACGATCGACGACCGGTCCGTCCATGATGTCAGCGACGAGGAACTCAATGTCATCCTCGAGAAGGCCTGGGCGGTTGGCGGCCTGCAGTTCCGCGCCAATTTCCGGGATGTGCTGACGGATGACGAGGCCAACGCCCGGTTGGCCAGCTTCGTGAAAGAGAAGATCCGGGGGATCGTGCAGGATCCGGACAAGTCGGAGAAGCTCTCGAACATCGACCATCCCTATGCCGCCAAGAGGCCGCCGATCGACAGCGGCTATTTCGAGGCCTTCAATCGCGACAACGTCGAGCTGATCGATGTCAGGTCGGATCCGATCGAGTGCATCACGCAGAAGGGCATCCGGCTCAAGAGCGGTGCGGAGTTCGAGCTCGACATTATCGTCTTCGCGACGGGGTTCGATGCTATGACGGGGCCGCTGCTGAAGCTCAACATCACGGGCGTGGGTGGCACGACGCTGGCCCAGGAATGGGCAGCCGGACCGAAGACCAACCTCGGCCTGCAGATGGCAGGCTTTCCGAACCTGT
>JBKDZY010000918.1:0-3385 GCA_047971765.1 Hyphomicrobiaceae bacterium
GGCCGCTCGCGGGGGGCTGACGGCGCGCGCGCCGTGCCGTGCCAACAGCACGCGGGCCACAATGATGCCCGCAATCAATCCCGCTGCGAAGAGCGTCGGCCCCACGAGCCCCAGGCCCAGGACCGGCACCACTCCGCCGGGGCAGAAGCCGGCAATTCCCCAGCCCACACCGAAGACAGCAGAACCGAGCACAAGGCGCAGGTCGATCTGTTTCGCGGTCGGGAGCTGGAAGGCCTTGGCGAACATCGGATGAGGACGGCGGAACACGATCCGGTAGCCGGTCGCCGTCACCGCGATCGCACCCACCATGACAAACGCGAGGCTCGGGTCCCACGTCCCAAAGAGGTCGAAGAAATTCTGCACCTTTGCGGGATCACCCATGCCGCCGATCAAGACACCGAGACCGAATATCAGGCCAGCAACGGCTGCGGACACGATCTGCATTTCCTCAGCCTCCGATGACGTGGCGCATGACGTACACGGTGATGACCGTGGTCACCATGAATGTCCCGGTCGCGACGAAGGATCTGGGCGACAGTCGCGAGATGCCGCACACGCCATGGCCGCTCGTGCAGCCGCCGCCGAAGGTCACCCCGATCCCAACCAGGAAACCGCCGACCACCAGCAAGGCATGCGGGGTGGTGACCGTGACGGTCGGGAGAAAACCGAATCCCCAGTAATAGGCGGCGGACGCACAGATTGCAGCGGCGAGAAACACCAGCCGCCAAAGCCAATCCGTGCCCGACCACGGCGGCATCAGGCCCCCAAGGATCCCGGTCATGCCGGCGATCCGGCCATTGGTGGCCATCAGGATCACGGCGGCAAGGCCGATCAGCATTCCGCCCGCGAGGGATTGAAGTGGTGTGAAGTCTGTCATCCGGCCAACATTCCTTTTCCCAAACCGTGGCTCCGCCGTTGCCTGATAGCGCATGGATCACTACGCGCCGCATTGCCGAGGCTCCCTCGGGGGCCCCGTGCCAAGCTCCCCTGTCCGCCCCGGCACCCTGTTGCTTCCACCTGCACTGCGCGCGCTACGCCAGGGCTGCACGTCCAGCCAAAGCCACCTTGTCCTTCAGTTCCACCTGGCCACGGCCGGAGAGCAACCATCCCCGCCGCTGCAGCTCGTTGAGCTGGCGGCTGATCACCTCGCGCGCCGTGCCAAGTTCGGCGGCAAGTTCCTGATGGGTGCGCTTCACGATGCCGTTGGCGTCCGCAAGCTCCAGCAGTTTGGCCGACAGCCGGATGTCCATGCGCTGGAAGGCGATCTCGTCGATGATCCGGAGGAGGTCGGTCACCCGCCGGCTGAATGCCGTGAAGACGAACTGGCGAAAGGCCGGGCTGTCGCTGATGAGATCGTCGAAGAGCTGGCGCGGCACAAGGACGGCCGTCACTTCGGTTTCGGCAACGGCTTCGGCGAGGTAATCCTCGTAGCCCATCAGGCAGGCCGTCGTCAGCGGGCAACTCTGCCCTTCATTCACCCGGTAGAGGACAATCTCGCGACCGCTTTCCGAGATCTGGTGCACGCGGACGGTGCCGGAGACGAGAAGAAGGTAGTTCTTCGGGGCCTGGCCGGGGCCGAAAATGCGACTGTTCGCGGGAAGCGTCACCATCCGGCCGCCGCCCAGAAGGCGGTCACGGTCGGCAGAGTCGAGTTCCTCGAGCCGAGGGAAATGGGTAATCCAGGCTTCGTCGCTCATCGCATGACAGCTCCTCGACGAGGGCACCATTCCATACCGAACGACGGCCTACAGGAGGGCGCTGGGATCGAATACCGGAATTACCGGCTTATTGGTTCGCCCATTCCCCACCTCCGCAACCGGCGCGGTCCGGGCGGACAGGCCACCCGGCCGAACCGACGGCATATCACTTCACCTTCTTGCCGCTGGCATCGTACTGCTTGAGAAAGGCAATCAAGTCCTGGATGTCGAGATCATCCTTCAAGCCGGCAAACGCCATCTTGGTGCCGGGAACAACGGCCCTTGGATTCTTGATGTACTTCGTGAACGTTGCCTCGTCCCAGGTCAGACCCGAGTGCTTGTTCGCATCAGTATAGTTGAAGCCCGGCGCCGACCCCGCCTTGCGCCCGATCACACCATTCAACTCCGGCCCAACCGCATTCTTGGCGCCTTCGCCGATCTGATGGCAGGCGCGGCACTTCTTGAAGACGTCAGCCCCGTTCTCCGGATCGGGGGCCTCGGCGGCAGCAACGGTGGCTCCCAGTGCAACCAGAGCCGTGGCCGCAAGTAGTCTTCCAAACGTGTTCCGCATGGCTTCCTCCCTTCGCTTCACAGATACATAGGGATAGTTGCATGTGTTCGCCGACGCAACGTCAACCCCGATTCCGCGACGATAAGCCCAGCCTCCAGGGCGGCACGCCTTCGATCAGGTACTTAAGGCCAAGCTTCGCGCCGATCAGCTTGCCGCCGACGAACAGCGGGGCGGAAAAGGAGAGCGTACTGCCCCCGGACAAGCCCTGGCCGATCGTGCATCCCTGCGCCAGGAGCCCCCTGCTCCCATGCAGAAACCGCCAATCATATGGCGGCGCATTTCGGATGCGTCATCGAAGGCTTCCCACCGCAACTCACGTTTCAGGGCTGCGACCACGAACGAGGCTGCGGCAACGCCAGCCACGGCGGCCGACCCGAAGCCGATCTCGCGGAAGGGCTCGATCATCGCCTGGAGAAGCAGCCGCCCGACGGGGGCGACAAACGACAGGCTCTGCACGCGGGCTGCCGTCATCTGCTCCATGGCGACAGTGGTCGAGAGCCAGCCCACCGCGATGGCCATGCCCATGGTGAGGCTGGCGAACACCATGCGGCGGCGGTGACGGAGGGAGCGGTGACGGAACAGAAGGACACCGAGCGACACGAGCACGATCACCAGGGCCAGCCGCATCACGCCTTCACCAACCCGGGCCTGCAACACCTGATCCAGGCGCACACCGCCGTAGGCCGACATGTCCCACTGGCCAGCAGACACGAGCCAGTTGCGCGCCGGTGCGAGCACGCCGCCAGTTGTGGCGTAGGCGGAAATGCCAACAATGATGGCTGTCACGATTGCGCGGAGGTCGCCGCCGCCTGCCCGGACGAGCAGACCAAAGCTGCAGGTCCCGACAAGCGTCATGCCTAGTCCGAAGACGAGGCCTCCCAGCGTCACTCCCAGAATATTCAACCTCGGCCCCGCGAACAGGCTCGCCGACAGGTTGGCCAGTCCGGCAGCGCCCAGCAGAACAGTCAGGAGTGCGGCAACGACGAGGGCATTGGTCCAGGCCAGGGCGCCGCGGTAGTCCTCGCCGATCAAGGCATCCTCGGTCGCCTTCATCGTGCACAGCCGTCCGTACCGGGCACTTGCGCCCGCCATCACGCCAGCGATGAACCCACCTGCA
>JBKDZY010000919.1:0-5435 GCA_047971765.1 Hyphomicrobiaceae bacterium
TGCAGTCGCGCAGCAAGGCACGGACGGCCGGATCGTCGTCCACAACCAGAATGCGTGTTGATGTCGCTTCGCTCGGCATCGCGTTGGTCACCTTCTCGCGCCTCAGTGCTCGCTTACACAATCTTACAAAGTTTTACTTCCGCCGCATCAAGCAACGACAACTCGAGCCCATTATCCCAGTACATCAAAGTTTCCTGAATTTTCGCCGCTGGGGAATTGTCATGCTTGCGACCGCTTACGGGGCAGAAGCCCAGCACTACAGCGAAATGCGAGACAGCGGGCGGCCCACACTCAACAGACAGGCCGGTCTCGACGAGCGTTTTGCAGTTGCGCCCAAACACGTACTGAAGGCGCGCGAACATCTGTATTGCGAAGGAGACGCGGCCAATTTCGTTTATCGAGTCGAGATCGGCCACATCTGCATCTATCGCATTATGCCAGATGGACGCCGCCAAGTCGTCGATTTTGCGTATCCGGGCGATGTCATCGGTCTGGGCGCACTCCAACAGCACAATAATAGCGCTCATGCCATGGAGCGCACGACGGTGCGTGTCCTCCCTCTGGTGCCTCTGCGCGAAATAGCGCGGACGGATAGTCTGCTCAGCCTCGATCTTTATGAGGCGTTGTCAATGGAATTGTTGGCGACTCGTGAACTGCTGTTTACCGTCAGCCAGCGTACGGCAACCGAACGTGTTTCGGGCTTCTTGAAATCGTTGTCGCGCCGCAGCGAACGCAGCAGCGGCAACGCACTGGAATTCGTTCTGCCGATGACGCGTCTCGACATTGCCGATTTCCTCGGCCTGACAATTGAAACGGTAAGCCGCACGTTGACGCGGCTGCGGTCCGCCAAGGTGATTGATCTCGAACAAAGCATCCTGGTCACGATCCGCAATCTTAAATCATTGGAAGCATTGTCCGAGGGGGTCTCACTTGCCAACCTTGAGGCAAGTGTGGCTGGAGAGGATGGCGTTGAATGAAGTGTGGATCTTCAGCCGTGTCACCAGCGCGATCCGTGGCACCCGAGCTTGCGATTTTTCCGCATTGCTCGCGCATCGATGTATCATCGGGGTATGCCGCCATGAGTGGTGTTGGCGACAAGCTCCGGCTGGCCATAGCGGTCCTTGAGAGAGGAGATGAAATTTCGCTGACAATGCGCCAGCTGTTTGTGAGCGGAGTTCAGGCCCGGCAGCTGGGCCTCATAGCCTCGGGGACATCCGTCGTCAGCCTTCAGTCGCAGCCGGCCGCCCATCCAGGTGTCTCAGCCGAGTTGCTCCACCTGGTGACGACGCTGGAGCATGTGGCCGATCACCGCTTCGAGGGACGCCTGTACGCCAGTCGGACGCTGATTGGCCTTTGGCAGGCCGGTATCGACGTTCCCATGCTGTGGGGCGAGAACAGCATTGCACCCAATCTGAGCAGCGAGCTTTCGCAATGGGTGGCTGAAGGGGCGTTCGTGCTGGCTGTGGAAACGGTGACCCCGAACCAGCTGTGGACTGTCACGCGCATCCTGCTGGAGCGCAGCACGTGCCCGGTTCTCAGTGTCGAGGCAAACATCTCGCACGCCCGCCGGCACACCTGACGCACCGATATTCCCGGAATACCCCGCCGCGGCCATGTCGCGCATGATCATGCCGCACACGATGTTTTTCTGCTTGCCATAGCCGTTTGAACAACGATCATTTGAAGGCAAGCACAACCGCGACCTTCAGTTCGCTGTCCGCCTCCATATACTTTAGGTGGTCAAAAGCGTCCATGCGACGCAGTCAGGGCTTGACGACGATCAAAGCAGATTGCTTTGTGAACGGAAATTATGCCTTGGTTGCGCTGCACAATGCGGCGCTCTCTTCCACGTCTGGGGGCGGAGCAGATGAGTAATACAACAGCAGAGCGCGCCGCGTTCGTCGACGCCTTGGCGGTCGCGGCAATCGCTCTGATCGGAATGGTTGGTTTGTACCTGGTGGCCGCCGGCAAGCCGGTGATGGCTTTCCATGGTGGTTTGCTGGCTTTCGCGGCATTCCTGGGTGCGGCCGCGATGGTTTCGAAAATTTCGTCCGGCTGGGACGTGTCGAAAGATGAATATTTCGACGGACCCATTCGCGTCGCCACGATCGCCGCCGTCGTGTGGGGAATCGCGGGCTTCGTGGTCGGTGATCTCCTGGCTTGGCAATTGGCCTTTCCGGCGTTGAATTTCGACATCCCCTGGCTGTCGTTCGGCCGATTGCGCCCGCTGCACACGTCCGCGGTCATCTTTGCCTTCGGCGGCAACGTGCTGATCGGCACGTCTTTCTATGTCGTCCAGCGCACGTGTCGCGCACGCCTGGCCGGCAAGTGGTCGCCATGGATCGTGGTCTGGGGCTATCAGCTCTTCATCGCCATTGCGGGCACGGGCTATCTGCTGGGTGTCACGCAGTCCAAGGAATACGCCGAGCCGGAATGGTATGCCGACCTGCTGCTGACGATCGTCTGGGTCATGTACCTGCTGGTGTTCCTCGGCACCTTGATAAAGCGGCGCGAGCCGCACATCTACGTGGCCAACTGGTTCTACCTCGCCTTCATCGTCACCATTGCGATGCTGCACCTCGTCAACAACCTGGCGATCCCGGTGAGCTTCAGTGGTGTCAAGAGCTACAGCGCGTTTGCCGGTGTGCAGGACGCGATGACACAATGGTGGTACGGCCACAACGCCGTCGGCTTCTTCCTGACCGCCGGCTTCCTGGGCATAATGTACTACTTCATACCGAAGCGGGTTGAGCGGCCGATCTATTCCTACCGGCTGTCGATCGTCCACTTCTGGACCCTGATCTTCATCTATATCTGGGCCGGTCCCCACCATCTGCACTACACCGCGCTGCCGGATTGGGCGCAGACCCTGGGCATGACGTTCTCCATCATGCTGTGGATGCCGTCCTGGGGTGGCATGATCAACGGCCTCATGACGCTGGCAGGCGCCTGGGACAAGTTGCGCACCGACCCGGTCGTCCGGCTTCTGGTCGTCTCGGTTGCCTTCTACGGCATGAGCACCTTCGAAGGCCCGCTCATGTCCATCAAGGCGGTCAACTCGCTGTCGCACTACACGGACTGGACGATCGGCCACGTGCACTCGGGTGCGCTGGGCTGGGTTGCCATGGTGTCCTTCGGTGCCGTCTATTGCCTGGTGCCGTGGCTGTGGAACCGTAAGGGCCTGTACTCGCTCCGTTTGGTCGAGTGGCACTTCTGGACCGCCACCCTCGGCATCCTGCTCTACATCACCGCCATGTGGGTGTCTGGCATCACCCAGGGCTTGATGTGGCGTGCGTACGACAAGTTGGGCTTCCTGCAGTATTCCTTCATCGAGACGGTGGAGGCGATGAAGCCCTACTACGTGATCCGTGCCATCGGTGGCGTGCTCTTCGTCCTCGGTGCGGTGATCATGGCCTACAATATATGGCGCACGATCCGGGGTGATGAATCGGTGGATCTTGTCGAGCAACCGCGCGTCGCCGCGGCTCCCGGCCTGCGTCTCGAGCCGGCGCACTGAGTGGGGGAGCAGGCAACATGAAGCACGAAGTCTTCGAGAAGAACTCCATCATCCTTCTGATCGGCATCCTGGTTGCGGTGTCGATCGGCGGCCTGGTCCAGATCGCGCCGCTGTTCTGGATCGACAGCACAATCGAGAAGGTACAGGGCATGAGGCCCTACACCCCTCTCGAGCAGGCTGGCCGCGACATCTACATTCGTGAGGGATGCTACAACTGCCACAGCCAGATGGTCCGCACGCTCAGGGACGAAGTGGAGCGTTACGGTCACTACAGCCTCGCTGCCGAGAGCATGTATGACCATCCGTTCCAGTGGGGCTCGAAGCGCACCGGGCCGGATCTGGCGCGCGTCGGTGGCAAGTACTCGGACCAATGGCATGCCGATCACTTGACCAATCCGCGCAGCGTCGTGCCGGAGAGCATCATGCCATCCTACCCGTGGCTGGCCAAGACGCCCTTGGACACGTCGGATATCCAGGAGCGTATGCGCACCTTGCGCATGGTGGGCGTGCCCTACACTGACGAAATGATCAAGGATGCGGATGCCGACATTCGCGCACAGATCGAAACCGGCGGCCGCGCCCACCGGGCCATGCTGAAGCGGTATCCAAAGGCCCGTAGCGGCAAGTTCGATGGTCACCCCGGCAAGGAGCCGTCAGAGCTCGATGCCGTGATCGCGTACTTGCAGATTCTGGGGCAGATGGTCGACTTCGCCACGTTTGACGCCTCGGGACCAGGATTGAGGTGACAGCATCATGACATACGCAACTGTTGCAGCTTTCAGCCAGATCACGACGCTGTTCTTGTTCATTGCCATGTTCATCGCCGTCCTGGTCTATGCGCTCTGGCCCGCCAACGGCAAAGTCTTTGACGATGTGCAACGTAGTGCCCTCGACCTGGAACCGGTCAAGGCTGCGAATGAGACGACCAAGGGGGCATCAAAGTGACGACGCATCACGAAATCGACGACGTCACTGGCGTCGAAACGACTGGTCATGAATGGGACGGCATCAAGGAGCTGAACAAGCCATTGCCTCGATGGTGGCTGTTGACCTTCTATGTCTGCATTCTCTGGGCTGTTGGCTACTGGGTCGTCTATCCGGCGTGGCCACTGGTCAATGGCTACACCAAGGGTATCTGGGATTACAGCCAGCGTGCCGAGGTCACCAGGGAAGTGAAAGCCGGTATCGCTGCCCAGGCCAAGCAGCGCGCCGAGATTGACGCCACCCCGCTGGCGGATATCGAAAAGAATCCGGAGTTGTTGCGGTTCGCGATGGCGGCGGGTGGCGCTGCGTTCCAGTCCAACTGTGCGCCGTGTCATGGCCGCGGTGCCCAGGGCTTCATCGGCTATCCGAACCTCAATGACGACGATTGGCTGTGGGGCGGCAAGGTCGACATCATCTACACGACCATCCAGCATGGTGTCCGCTCGAACCTGGACGACGCAACCCGGGTTTCGCAGATGCCACGCTTCGGCCTCGACCAGTTGCTTGAGCCCAAGCAGATCAGCGAACTCGCGCACTATGTGCTGGCGCTGTCAGGCAAGGACCACGACAAGGAGGCCGCGGCAGCGGGCGCGAAGATCTTCGCCGATCAGTGCGTGAGCTGCCATGGCAAGGAAGGCAAGGGCGATCATCAGCTCGGCGCGCCGAACCTGACAGATTCCATTTGGCTCTACGGCGGCACCTACGACGATGTCGTGCAGTCGATCCGCACTGGCAGGGGTGGCGTGATGCCAGCCTGGGGCAAGCGGCTTGACCAATCGACCCTCAAGTCTCTTGCCGTCTTCGTGCACAGTCTTGGCGGCGGCAAGTAGACCACCACCAGGGTGCTGCAGGTTTAGCTCGAAAAGCTCAGGCCGCGAAAGCGGCCCGGGCCTGTATCCCGCCCCCGCGGAGGGCCTGATCACCAGACCGGCCC
>JBKDZY010000920.1:0-4796 GCA_047971765.1 Hyphomicrobiaceae bacterium
AATGCCATACGCTTCGATGGAACCGCAGCAGGGAAGGGATGTGTGACAGCTGCGATCACAAAAATAAAAATTCTCCATCGAAAGTTCATTTTCTATTGCTGCCTGCGCCGGAACCGGGCCATCATACTTGTCCACGACCAATGAAAAGTACCGGCTCCATGAACAAGAAGACACCGTCACTGGCGAGATCCACTGCGCTCCGCGGGCCCATTCAGGCCGAGCCAATTCAGGATTTGGGTGAAGTTCTGGAAGCCGGGGCGCTGGTGGGTCAGGAGATCAAGGATCTGAGGCGCGCAAGCAACGTCACGCTGAGCGAGCTTTCAGATGCCACCGGTCTGTCCAAGGGCTACCTCAGCCAGATCGAACGCGGAATTTCTTCGCCCTCGATCAAGGCATTGCATTCGATCAGCCGTGCACTTGGCGTGAACATCTCATGGTTCTTTCCGTCCCCGGCCGAGGATGACGATGAATTCCGCGAGTTCGTCGTGCGCCGCGACCGGCGGCGGCGCCTGGAATTCGAGAGCGGCATATGTGACGAGCTTCTGTCGCCAAACTTGGCGCGCGGTATCGAATTGTTGCGCTGCACGTTCCGTCCGCATTCCTTCAGCGGCAAGGAAGATTACAGCCACAAGGGCGAGGAGGCGGGATTTGTCGCGTCGGGCAAACTCACGCTTTGGCTCGACGGCAAGGAAATCTCCCTGTCGTCCGGTGACAGTTTCGCCTTCGAAAGCTCGATCCCGCATCGCTACGCCAATGAAAGCGACGAGGAGACGGTGATCATCTGGGTGATCTCGCCACCGTCTTACTGATTCGACCCTTCTTCGGGTCAACGGCCTCCGGTTTCCCAAACGCTTGCCGTGTTCGGTGTCCGCCGTCTGATGTCGCGCCGAGCGGGCGGTGGTGTCGTAAGCAGCACCCCCGCGTGATCGTTTCCGTGCCTTTTTGCCCGCAGTTTCCGGGATTGGCTTTGTATGGGCCAAAACCCTCGTCTGAGGCGCGTCCAGGCGATCTCAGCTCAGGCGACGCGCCAAAAAATGGGGCAGAAATTTAAAAAAATAAAAACTTGACACATGAGTGACAGTTAAGTGAACATATGATAACTAAAATTCACAAACAGGGAGAAACGCATGTGGCGCGTCGGAATTGATGTTGGTGGGACGTTCACCGACTTCTTTGCATGGAACGAAGAGGATGGGTCTTACAAGACCGCTAAGGTCCTGACCACGAAGGATGATCGCTCGCGCGGGGTTCTTCAATCCATTGAGACCGCGGGTATTCCGTTCGACCAGATCTCGTTTCTGATGCACGGAACGACAACTGCGACCAATTCACTGATCGAACGCGATTACCCCGATGCGGCCTTTGTCACGACCGAAGGGTTCCGGGACACGATCGAGATCGGGCGTCAGCACCGCAAGGCGCTCTACGACCCGTATCAGACCAAGCCCAAGCCGCTGATCCGCCGTCGCCATCGATTCACCATCGACGAACGCATGTCGGCCAAGGGAGACGTGCGCCGGTAACTCCTGGAAGACGCCGAGCGCGAGATCGCACGCGAGATCTAGGCGCGTGGCTATGGCTCGGTCGGGGTCGGCTTCATCAACTCCTATGCAAACGACGCGCATGAGAGAAAGATGCGCGACATCATCCTCGAAGAGGCACCCGGCGTGCATGTCGTCATTTCGTCGGACACCCGCCCGGTGTTCCGCGAGCACGGCCGGTTCACGACGACCGCGATCCGCGCCTGCCTCATGCCGATCATGACGCATTACTTCGACCGTCTGTCCGAGGTTTTGGCCGAGCGGGGCTTCACAGGAAAGCTGCTAATCCTCAAGAGCAACGGCGGCGTCATGGGCGCGCAAAACGCCAAGCTGCGTCCCGAGGAGCTGATCGAATCCGGACCGGCAGGCGGGGTGGCCTATGCCTCCTACCTGTCCATCCATGCAGGTTTCGAAAACATCATTCATACGGATGTCGGCGGCACCAGCTTTGACGTGTCCATCGTCGAGAAGGGTGAGGGCCTCATCACCCGCGACCATGAGCTGGAATGGGAAGTTCCGGTCGCCGTGCCGATGCTCGACATCCACTCCGTCGGCGCCGGTGGCGGCTCCATCGGTTGGGTCGATGAGGGCGGATCACTGCGGATGGGACCCCAATCGGCAGGCTCGACACCTGGTCCTGCCTGCTACGGCCGGGGCGGAACCGAGCCGACGATCACGGACGCGAACCTCGTTCTCGGACGTCTGAACCCGTCGCTCAGCGACAAGTTCGAACTGGACAAGGCGGCGGCTGAAGCTGCCATCGATCGCCTAGCCAATAAAATCGGGTTGTCGCGTCTGGAAACGGCCGACGGCATGATCAAGATTTCCTGCGAAACCATGGCGCAGGCGGTGAAGGGCGTGGTCGTTGCCAGGGCCCGCGATCCGCGCGATTTCGTGCTTGCCAGCTTTGGCGGCGCGGGGCCGATGCATGCCTGTTTCGTGGCCCAGGCGATGAGCATTCCGCAAGTGGTGATCCCGGGCGCGGCCGGTGTAGCCTCGGCCTTCGGCGCCACGGCCATGGACATGCGCCACGATATCGAAACCTTCCACTACGCGGCGCTTAGCGATGTGAAGGTGGCTGATCTGAACCGGCTCTATGATCGGATCGAAGCGGATGCGCGCGCGCGTCTCGCCGCGGACGGCATCTCCGACGACAACATGGAGCTGCGCCGCACGGCACAGATGCGCTATGTGGGCCAGACATACGAGGTGGAGACGGATATCCCCTCGGGTGAGCTGACCGACGCGCATATTCCGCAGATTGCCGACGCGTTTCACGCCGCGCATGAAAAGGAATACGGGGTGTCGAACGAAGCCTTCGAGATCGCCTTCGTGTCCCTCAGCGTCACCGCGGTCGGCAAGATGAAAGAACCGCCGGTCTACGATTTCAGCGGTCAGCAGTCTGTCGAAAGCCACGCCACCCGGCCGGTCTATTTCGATGGCACTTGGCACGACACCGAACTTTATGACGGCAAGAACATCGCGCCCGGCGCGCGTATGCAGGGCCCTGCCGTTGTCGAGTATCTCGACTCGATCGCTGTCATTCCGCCGAACTGCTCCGGCGAAGTCGACAAAAGCGGCAACCTTGTCGTCACCATCGGGAATTGAGGAGAACAACCATGTCTACCGAAACCAAACGACGCTTCGGCGACGTCGACGCCGTCACTTTCGAAGTGCTGCGCAATACGTTCGAATATGCGTGCAATCGCATGTCCACGATCATGCAACGCACCTCGTTCTCGCCGATCCTGGCCGATATCCTCGACTTTTCGAATGCGGTCTACGACCCCGAGCTTCGCCTTCTGGCACAGGCCGCGAACTGTCCGGTCCATTTGGCGGCGATGCAGTACAGCGCCGACGCGGCGGCTCGAAAGTATCCAATCGAGACGATGAAACCGGGCGATATCTATGCGCTGAACGATCCTTATCAGGGCGGCACACATACCAACGATATCACCTTCATTATGCCGGTCTTCTACGAAGAGGAAGTGCTTGGCTTCGCGGTGAGCCGCGGTCACTGGATGGACCTGGGTGGCGGTGCCGCGGGGGGGATGTCGTTCTCGACCCACGTGGCCGCCGAAGGGCTGCGCATCCCGCCGATCAAGCTCTATGAGAACTATGAAATCAATCCCGATTTCCTAGCGATCATCATGAACAATACGCGGACGCCCTTCTTTATCGAAGGCGACCTTCAGGCGCATCTCGGTGCGTTGCGGGCCGCCGAGCAGGAACTGCAGCGCGCCGCCCGGCGGTATGGGCTGACGACGGTGAAGGCCGCGATGAAGGAGTTGATCGGCTACACCGAACGCATCATCCGCAAGTCGATCGAAGAGATCCCCGACGGTGTCTATTACGCCGAGGATTTCGCCGATACCGATGGCTTCTCGCGCGATCCGGTCATGGTTGCGGTGCTGCTTACTGTCAAGGGGTCGAACATCCATGTCGACTTCAACGGGTCGGACCCGACCTGCAAGGGCTCGATCAATTCGCCCTACGCCAATACGGCCTCGGCGGCCTATTACTCGCTTCAGTTCTTCCTTGCGCCGCATGCGCCGTCGAATGCCGGGATGTTCGTGCCGATCACGCTCGATATTCCCGAAGGAACCTGGCTGAACCCGCAATGGCCTGCGCCGACGATCGGGTGTACCACGCTGACCTCGTCCAAGATCACCAGTGCGATCTGGCAGGCGCTGGCCCAGGCGATCCCCGACCGCGTCACCGGCTCGACCTGTTCAGAATGCAACTGGTTCGTCTCCTCCACGAAGGATGAGCACGGCAACGCGAACGTGTTCTCGGATCTGCCGGCCGGTGGCTGGGGTGGCACGCCCTATAACGACGGGATGAGTGTTACGATGGATCCGCTCGGCAACTGCATGAACATGATGGCCGAAACGGCGGAACTCTTGTTCCCGATCGAATACGAAGCCTTCGAATTGCGGCCCGATAGTGCCGGTGCCGGCAAGTTCCGCGGCGGCCTGGGAGCGAATTTCAAGGTCCGCTTCCTGTGCGAGGGCGAGATGAACATGGAAACCTCGCGGACCCGCGAAGGCAGCCCCGGCGTGAACGGCGGTCTGCGCAGCGACGTGCAGCGCTCCAAGCATCTCTATCCGGACGGGCGCGAGATCGTGATCGGTGGCCTGACCGAGAACGGCGACTGGTGCAGCCCGCTGCTGTCCAGCCACCCGTTCAACTACGACGAGGTGTTCCAGTTCGAAAGCACCGGCGGCGGCGGCTGGGGCGACCCGCGCGAGCGGC
>JBKDZY010000921.1:0-2617 GCA_047971765.1 Hyphomicrobiaceae bacterium
TACTGGGATTTCGACGGCCTCAACCTGACGCTGGAAAAGCTGGACGGTTTGGTGAAACAAAATGGGCCGTTGGATCTCGAACGCCATCCCCTGGTGGCCCTGGCGGTCACGGAGGCCGGGATTGGCGGCCAGATCGCACTTGACCTGCTAGGCTCGGCCGAGGCCCAGGCGGCCGCGGTTGCAGATGATATTGCCTTCAACAACCACGATATCGACGATGCGCTGAGGGCGCGGTTCCTCGATTTCGGTGCCCTCGCGGATGTGCCGCTGGCGGGGCGCTTCGTGCGCGACGTCCTCGCGCGCGACCGGCAGGCCGACTGGCGGCGGGCGTTCTACGAGGTCAACCGGCGCATGATCACGGCGATGATCGAGGATGTTCTGGCGGCCTCGCGCCGGCGCATCGCATCCATGGCCGACAAGACCCCGGACGGCGTAGCGCACAGGACCGGCCCGGTCATCACCTTTTCCGACGCCATGGCCGCGGAACTGTCTGCCCTCAGAAAGTTCCTGTTCGCCGAAGTCTATCGCAACGAGCGTCTGATGCGGCCGATGCGCAATGCGGAAGTCATTGTCCGGAACCTCTACAAGCGCTACGTCCGGGCTCCGCACGACCTGCCAGGGGAGCGGTCGACCACCCTGGCCGCACTACCGGAGGACGTCCGGGAGCGGGCCATCGGCGACTTCATCGCCGGGATGACAGACCGATTTGCCGTTGCCGAACACCGGCGCCTGTTTGACGACACACCCGATCTCGTTTAGGCCGCGTTAGGCAGCATGGCACCCGAGCGCACGCCGCTCTTCAGCGGCCGGCCGGCTGCGTCCAACTCGAGGTTAAACAATGAACGCTTTGGCGCATATCGAAGCGCGCATCCAGGATGCGCTGGCGGCCATGAAGGCCAGCAACACGCTGCCCGCCGATCTTGCGACCGATACCGTCGAGCTGGAAGCGACGCGCGATGCGGCGCACGGCGATGTGGCCTCGAACGCCGCCATGGTGCTCGCCAAACCGGCCCGCATGAAGCCGCGCGACATTGCAGAGAAGCTCCGCGAGGCGCTGGCGGCGGACCCGATGGTGAGCCGAGCCGAAGTGGCCGGCCCTGGCTTCCTCAACCTGACGCTGGTACCCAGCGCCTGGCAATCAGTGGTGCCGGAAATCCTGGAGCGCGGAGAAGTTTTCGGCAAGGCCGACATCGGCCGCGGGGAACGCATCGACGTCGAATACGTTTCAGCCAATCCAACCGGCCCCATGCATATCGGCCATTGCCGTGGCGCAGTGTTCGGCGATGCGCTGGCCAATCTGCTCGCCTATGCGGGCTGGGACGTGACCCGGGAATACTACGTCAATGACGCTGGCGGACAGGTCGATGTGCTGGCCCGGTCCGCGTACCTGCGCTACCGCGAGGCGCTGGGAGAGGATATCGGTGAAATTCCGGAAGGCCTCTATCCGGGCGACTATCTGGTCCCGGTAGGCAAGGCGCTCGCCCAGACGTTTGGCAAAAGCCTCCTGTCGATGCCCGAGGAGGACTGGCTGCCCAAGGTGCGCGCAGTTGCCATCGACGCCATGATGGATGAAATCCGCGACGACCTTGCCGCACTCAATGTCAGGCACGGCCTGTTCTTCTCGGAACGCTCGCTGACGGCCGGCAATCGCGACGAGGTGGCCGAGACGATCACCGAACTGCGCGCCAAGGGACTGGTGTTCGAAGGGCGGCTCGAACGCCCCAAGGGCCATGACGCCGATGACTGGGAAGACCGCGAGCAGACGCTCTTCAAGGCCACCGACTTCGGCGATGATGTGGACCGGGCCCTGATGAAGTCGGATGGTACCTATACCTACTTCGCTGGCGACATGGCCTACCACCACAATAAGCTGTCGCGCGGCTTCCTGCATCTGATCAACGTGTTCGGCGCCGATCATTCCGGCTACATCAAGCGGATGAAGGCGGCCGTGAAGGCATTGTCGGGCGGCAAGGCCGATCTCGACATCAAGGTCTGCCAGCTCGTGCGCCTGCTCAGGGCGGGAGAGCCCGTGAAGATGTCAAAACGGGCCGGCACCTTCGTCACGTTGCGCGAGGTCGTCGACGAAGTGGGCCGCGATCCGGTGCGCTTCATGATGCTGTTCCGGAAGAACGACGCGACGCTCGACTTCGACCTCGCCAAGGTCATCGAGCAGACGAAAGACAATCCGGTGTTCTATGTGCAGATGGCGCACGCCAGGGCGTACTCGGTGTTCCGCAACGCCAAGGATGCCTTCCCGGACAAGGATTTCAGCCTGGATGCGCTGAAGGCGGCCGACCTCGGTTGTCTCGACGACAAGGGCGAACTCGAGATCATGCGGCGCCTGGCGCTATGGCCTCGGGTCGTATCCGGTGCCGCGCGCGTCCACGAGCCCCACAGGATCGCGTTCTACCTGCATGACCTCGCATCGCTATTCCATGGTCACTGGACGCGAGGCAATGATTCGCCACATTTGCGTTTTATTCAAGCAGATAACCCGGATCTCACCGCTTCCAGGTTGGCGTTCGTCCGCGCTTGTGCACAGGTGATTGCCTCGGGGCTATCGATCCTGGGAGTCGAAGCACCGGAGGAGATGCGATAATCGCTCCGAATCGGGCGA
>JBKDZY010000922.1:0-6605 GCA_047971765.1 Hyphomicrobiaceae bacterium
AGGCAGCGAGCGGCCAGGTCTCGGTCTCGTCCAGCAGCCGTTCTCCGAGATGGCCAGCGGTCGTGACCGCGAAACCCTGTTGCGCAAGCTCGGTCAGGATCGCGTCGGTGGACGCGATCGCGTCGAGCCCCACCGCATGGGCGATCTGATCGTCGCGGCCCGGGTAGGTGGAAAGCACGATTCCAGGGCGCACCTGCGATGCGGGAAGCTGCGCGAGCCGGTGCCAGCCCACTGCGCGAGCGACAACGGCGGCAACCCGCTCCGGGTCCGGCTGATGGATCAGGCGCGAGAACTGCAGGTCGGGATCGTGCGGAGCAGATGATTTGAAACTCGTGACGCCGGCGAATATGCGGCCATCCACTTCCGGCAGCACCACATGCATGGCGAGGTCCGCCGGTGACAGTCCCCGCTCGCTGTCGAGCCAGAGCTTGCGCCCCGCGGTCGAGAGCGCGACCTGGAAAACCGGGCAGCCCGCAACATCGAGTGGCGATGTCTCTTCATCGCTGCCCTTGGCGGAAAACGCCGTCGCGTTGAGGATCACCGCTGGCTTGAGTTCGGCAATCCGGCTGCGCAACCAGTTGGCAATGGATGGCGGCTTGAGCGAAGGCGCGAAGAGCCCGACCGCTTCGTAGCCATGCGCCTCCAGCGCCTCGAGCAAGGCATCGACCGGTGCCGTATCGGCGGCGGTCAGATAGGAGCGGTAGAAGGTGACAACCGCGCACGGACGCCCCGTCATGCCACCGATGTCCGCAGCGGCCACGATCCCGGAACGCGTCCGGTAGAAACCCGTATCGGGCACCGTTTTCAACCCCGTCACCGGCTTTGCGTAGAGACCCGCCGCCAGCGCCAGTTGTGCCAGTGCCGCCTGCGCCGCGACGGCGCCGCCTGCATCGCACAGATGCTGCAGGCGCCGAAGTGTCGAGACGGGAAGTGACGAGAGCGCATCGAGCCGCGCGTCGGGGCGGCCGTCGGCAGGCAGGACCGCAAGCGCCACGCCATCGCGGCGCGCCAGATCCTGGAGGCCTGCAAGTCCGTAGGACCAATAGCTTTCCCCGCCGCTGAGCCGGACCAGGATGCCCTTCACGCCGGCAAGCGTCTGCTCGCAGTAGACATCGACCGAGAGCGGATGGCGCAATGTGGCGATGTTGGCAAGCCGCAGCGATGGCAGCGGCGTGCCTGCTTCCTGCGCCCGGTGCCATCCCGCCGCGAAAGCCCCAAGGTCGCTGTCGGAGAAGGACAGCGCCACGAGATCTGCCGGGCTCTGCCCCAGATCCCGCGGTACATCCGTCTCTTCCAGCCCGTGGCTTTCGCGATAGATGATGTGCATCGCCGCTCAGGCCCCCAGGACCCGGCGGATCGCGGCCTCGTCGATATTGTCATGTTCCGCGATCACGACCAGTTCCGAGCGGCGCGGACGTGTGCCCCAGGGTTGGTCGTATTGCGCCCTGACGCGCGCGCCGACCGCCTGCACCAGGAGGCGCATCGGCTTGCCCGCCACCGCCACGTAGCCCTTGACGCGCAACACGTTGCGTTCCGTTGCAAGGCGTTCGATCGCCGCGATCAACGGTTGCGGATCATCGACCTCGCCCAGTTCGACTGCCACCGTATCGAAATCATCGTGTTCGTGATCGTCGGCACCGTCGTGATGGCTGGGGCGCGCGTCGATATCGTCCTCGGCGGCAGCTTCGAGGCCGAGAACCACCCGCGTATCGATCGCACCTTCGGTGACGGACAGGATGGGAACCGGCCGTGGCGCCTCGGCCTCGATCATCGCGCGCGCCTTGGCGATGCCGTCAGCGCCGGCAAGATCCGCCTTCGACAGCAGGACGATATCCGCGCACGCGATCTGGTCCTCGAACACCTCCGAAAGCGGCGTCTCGTGGTCGATGCTGGCATCCGCCTCGCGCTGGGCCTGGACGGCTTTCGGATCGGGCGCAAACAGTCCCGCAGCCACCGCCTCCGCATCGGCGAGCGCGATGACCCCGTCCACCGTGACCCGCGAACGGATCGGTGGCCAGTCGAACGCCTTCAGCAGTGGTTTTGGAAGCGCCAGGCCGGAGGTCTCGATCAGGATGTGATCGGGCGTCTTCGGCATCGCCAACAGCGCCTCGATCGTGGGGATGAACTCGTCGGCGACCGTGCAGCAGATGCAGCCGTTGGTGAGTTCGACGATGCTCTCGGCGGGGCAGTTCTCGTCCGCGCAGGACTTTAGGATATTGCCGTCCACGCCGGCGCTGCCGAATTCGTTGACCAGAACAGCCAGCCGCCGTCCGGCCGGGTTGGCCATCAGGTGGCGCACGAGCGTGGTCTTGCCGGAGCCCAGGAAACCGGTGATGACCGTGACCGGAATCTTCTTCAGATCTGACATGTGTCGTTCCCCCGGGGATCAATCCTGTGGCGGCAGCCGCGCTATGGACTGCTTGCGGAAAATCTCCGGGCGCTCGCGCCAGGGAACGATGCCGTCCTCGGTGGCCGCGTAACGCGCGACACCTTCGAGGATCGCTTCGCCATGGCGGTCCGGGTCGAGGTCGCCATAGACATAGCTCCAGCGTTTCGCGCCGCCAGAGAGCGCGATGGTGCAGCCGCGCGAACAGGCGGACAGGCATTTGACCGCGCGCAGGGTGACATTGTCGGGCAGGCCGCGCGCCGCAATGCGTGCGAGCAGGCGCGCACCGGGACATGGCTCGTCCGGTTCCGGGTCACCGCCCGCAATCCTGCGGCAGGTCTGGCAGATCATCAGGGTCACCCCGCCCATCGTTCTCTCCTTGATGGGCGAAGAGGGGGAGGGCTGGAGCAGGGACAATGGCCGCGCTCGGCCGTCCCTGGCCGGCCGCGACACCCCCCGATCGCCCGTTACACGTTGTGCTGGCAGGTCTCCCGGCTTGCGGAGGTGGGAGCACTGGGGCTCCTCGCGCCCACCCGCCTTCCCGGCATCACGCCAGTGGCATCAGGTGGACTTCTCCGGTCACGGTCGCGGGGGCGGCTGCGCTTCTTCCACGTGCTCGTGGTCTATCGCATTCCCTCTTCGCCTGTCATAGACAGGAACCAGCGGGCTCACCTGAGGCAATGTCGCCCCCCTTGTCAAGCGAAGGATGTGACGATGAGCATCGAGAACGAAACCGATGAGGAACGCCACGCGCGCAAAATGGCGAAGGTGAAAGCGGCGCGCGACAGGATGATGGCGACCAAGCAGGGCGAGAAGGGATTGGTCATCGTCCATACCGGCAAGGGCAAGGGCAAAAGCACATCCGGTTTCGGCATGATCCTGCGCGCCATTGCGCATGGAATGCCATGCGCCGTCGTGCAGTTCATCAAGGGCGCGTGGGATACCGGCGAGCGCCGCCTGCTGACCGGGCATTTCGGCGACTTGTGCCAGTTCTACGCCATGGGTGAGGGGTTCACCTGGGAAACGCAGGACAAGGCGCGTGACATCGCGGCGGCACGCGCGGGCTGGGAAAAGGCGAAGGAGCTGATCCGCGATCCGGCGATCCGGATGGTGCTGCTGGACGAGATCAACATTGCGTTGCGCTACGATTATCTCGACCTCGGCGAGGTCATCGCCTTTCTGCGCGATGAAAAGCCGGCCATGACCCACGTGGTCCTGACCGGTCGCAATGCCAGGCCGGAACTGATCGAGCTCGCGGACCTGGTGACCGAGATGGAACTCGTGAAGCATCCGTTTCGCACCGGCATCAAGGCCCAGCCCGGCGTGGAGTTCTGAAGCGTCATGCGGATCGGAACGACTGCGGCAGCGGGTCCACGATGACGGCGCTGATGATCCAGGGGACCGGCAGCAATGTCGGAAAGTCGCTGCTGGTCGCGGGGCTGTGCCGTGCCGCGTGGCGGCGCGGGCTTTCGGTGGCGCCGTTCAAGCCCCAGAACATGTCCAACAACGCGGCGGTCACGGCTGATGGTGGCGAGATCGGTCGTGCGCAGGCGTTGCAGGCGCTGGCCTGCGGCCTCGACCCGATGACCGACATGAACCCGGTCCTGCTCAAGCCCGAAACGGATGTGGGCGCGCAGGTCGTGGTGCAAGGGCGCCGGCTCACCACGACACGGGCACGCGACTACCGTGACCTGAAACCGAAACTGCTCGGGGCGGTTCTCGAGAGCTTCGCGCGGATGCGGTCTGCGCATGATCTCGTGATCGTCGAAGGGGCAGGCCGCCCCGCCGAGATCAACCTGCGTCAGGGGGATATCGCCAATATGGGCTTTGCGTCCGCGGCACGTGTGCCCGTGGTCCTGGCTGGCGATATCGACCGCGGCGGTGTGATCGCGCAGATCGTCGGGACCCAGGCGGTGCTTGCGCCAGCTGATGAGGCACTGGTGCAGGGGTTCGTGATCAACAAGTTCCGCGGCGATCCGAGCCTGTTCGATGATGGCTATGCGATGATCGAGGCGCACACGGGGTGGCGTGGATATGGCGTGCTGCCCTACTTTCCGGACGCGGCAAAGCTGCCGGCCGAGGATGCCTTGGACCTGCCGCGTCGCGGCACCGGATCAGGCTTGCGGGTGGTCTGCCTCGCGTTGTCCCGCATCGCCAATTTCGATGATCTCGACCCCCTGGCGCAGGAGCCGGGCGTCGACCTGACCTTGCTCGGGCCGGCTGAGCCGATACCGGGGGATGCGGATCTGGTGATCGTGCCCGGGACCAAATCGACCCGGGGCGATCTGGCCTACCTTCGCGCACAGGGCTGGGATGTGGACCTCAAGGCGCACGTCCGGCGTGGCGGCCATGTGCTGGGGATCTGTGGCGGCTATCAGATGCTCGGCCGCGAGATCAGTGACCCGCATGGCCTGGAGGGTGAGGCAGGATCCGATCCGGGGCTTGGCCTTCTCGATGTGCGGACCGTCATGGCGGCCGACAAGCGGTTGAGCCGTGTCGAGGCGGTTCATGCGCAGACGGGTTCGCGGCTTCGCGGCTACGAGATCCATATTGGACAGACCGATGGCCCCGATCGCGCGCGTCCCTTCGCGCACGTTGGCGGCACGCCCGAAGGCGCGCGATCAGGCGATGGCCGGATCGTTGGCAGCTATCTGCACGGCATGTTTGCCGGGGACGGGTTTCGCAAGGCCTGGCTGGCAGGGTTCGGCGTGCTGCCGGGTCCGGCGAGCTATTCCCGGACAGTAGACCAGACGCTCGACGCGCTCGCCGATCACCTCGAGGCCCATCTGGATGTCGCACGGCTGCTGGAGTTGGCCCGCTAGCCATGGATGGAGGGGAGTCAAGGACGCACCGGCGCCTTCCGGAGCGCCGCACGTAGCCGGCCCCATTCCGCGGACCGCCCCGGAAGACCGAGCCGCACCAGATCACGCGACCACGGAAAGACGCGGCTCCAGATGCGGGCCCGGGCGAGGTGGTCTTGTGCCGCCAGGGCATCGGGCGTGCGATAGAGCCGGAAGAGTTCGGTTCCACCGGCAAGGTGCCAGCCGGCGCCAGCCGCAATGGTGTCCAGACGCAGCACGTCTTGGCGCAGGCGTGCTGCCGTTGCCTCCTGCCACGTACGGTCCTGCAGGGCGCGTTGGCCGATTTCGATGGCCGCTCCGCCAACGGGCCACGGCCCAGCCATCGCGTCGAAACGCGCGATTTCTACCGACGAGCCCAACGCAAAGCCCAAACGCAAGCCGGCCAGTCCATAGAATTTGCCGAACGAACGCAGCACGATCAGGCCGTCGCGATCTGCGTCCCGTGCCACGGAGAGATCCGGACGCGCATCGGCGAAACTCTCGTCCACCACCAGCAATCGGACCGTCCCGGCAAGCTCCAGAAGTTCTTCGCGTGTTGCTGTCCGCCCGTCCGGGTTGTTCGGATTGACGACGATGGCAAGATCTGCTCCGGCCAGCGCCGACAGCTCGGAAACCTCCGCCACGTGCCAGCCGCCCTGCGTCAGGCAGGCCGCATGCTCGTTGTAGGTCGGCGTGATGATCCGCGCCTGCGCAGGCGGACGAAGCAGCGGGATCATCTGGATTGCAGCCTGCGCACCAGCCAACGGCACGATCGCGGCTCGCGTGCCGTAGACGGATCTCGCGCTGTCGACGAGTGCTGCGCGCGCGCTCCTCGTCGGCAGATCCGTCCACGCCGACAGCGTCACTGGGGGCACCGGGTAGGGACAGCGGTTGATGCCAGTGGACAGATCGATCCAGTCCTCCGGCGTGCCGCCGAAGCGGGTCCGTGCCATGTCGAGATTTCCGCCGTGGTCCAGCACCTTATCCTCCTGGCATTGCGAGGCTGCCAAGGCCCAGCAGCAGCGCCAACGCAACAATGGCGCGCACGTAGAGCCGCAGCGCCCGCGAGATCGCGGCGGCATCCGGGTCCGGCGCTGCCGCGTTGACGTAGGGCTCGTCGGCCAGCCGGTCGCCATAGAAACGCGGACCGGATAGGCGCAGGTCGAGACCGCCCGCCAGCGCCGCTTCGGGCCATCCGGCATTCGGCGAGCGGTGGCGTCCGGCCTCCCGCCACATGCATTGCAAGGCCGCGCGCGGACGTGGCGAGACAACCGCCAGGACCACCCCGGGCCGGCGGGCCGGGGTGAGGTTGGCGAGCTCGTCGATCCGGGCTGCGGATTTGCCGAACCACTCGAAGCGCGCATTACGGTGGCCGATCA
>JBKDZY010000923.1:0-7789 GCA_047971765.1 Hyphomicrobiaceae bacterium
GGCAGATCCTGCTCAATGGCAAGGACATCACTCACCTGTCCAAGCAGGAACTCAGGCCCTACCGGCGGGAGATGCAGATCATTTTCCAGGATCCGTTCTCGTCGCTCGACCCGCGCATGTCAGCGGGGCAGATCGTGGCGGAGCCGATGGAAGTGCATGGCATCGGTAACCGCGAAGAGCGGCGCCAGCGTGTCGCCGAGCTGTTCGGGCGTGTCGGGCTCAGGGCCCAGCAGATGGACAACTATCCCCACCAGTTCTCGGGCGGCCAGCGCCAGCGGATCGGCATTGCGCGCGCGTTGGCGCTCAACCCGAAGCTGATCATCGGCGACGAACCGGTGTCGGCACTCGATGTTTCGATCCAGGCGCAGGTGATCAATATCCTCGTCGATCTCCAGAAGGAGATGGATCTGGCCTACCTGTTCATCTCGCACAATCTGGCGGTGGTGGAGCACATCTCGCATCGCATCGCGGTGATGTATCTTGGGCGAATCGTGGAATTTGCCGACAAGAAGACCATTTTCACGATGCCGCGCCATCCCTACACGGAAGCGCTGCTGTCGGCGGTGCCGGTTCCCGACCCCACCATCAAGCGCAAGAAGATCGTGCTCGAAGGCGATGTGCCGAGCCCGGTTTCTCCGCCGTCCGGTTGCCACTTCCATACCCGGTGCCCGATCGCGGAGGCGCGTTGCAAGGTCGAAACGCCGAAGCTCGAGGAAAAGGCGCCCGGGCAGTTCGTGGCCTGTCATCTGCGGTGATGTGAGATGGGGCGCGGCGTGGCTGTCTGGACCGCGCGGGCCGAAGCGCGAATGCGTCCCGGCTGGGTCCGGCCGGCCATGTGGTCAACCCTGTGCCAGCCGGGCCAGAAGTGCGACGCCGGCCCCGGCAGATATGATGCGGATGACCGCGAGTATGACGGCCGAAGGCAATTTCGGTCCAATGACGAGCCCCGCCACACTGCCGAGGCCTGTGGCCAGCAGCAGCGGTGACAATGCAGAGTTTGCGATGACCTCGTGCCAGGCCTCCGGTCCGAGGCTGGCCAATGCCGCGGCGTAGGCAACGGCGGCAATCGGCTGTACGCGGCGGCGCACCGCGGGGCCCTCTGCGCCGCTGAGAATGAGTCCGAGGGCCATGACCGGACCAGGGGTTGCGGTGGCGACCGTAGCAAGCCCGGCAAGCAGGCCAATGGCCGATTGCACCACGGTGCCGGCCTGCCGTGCGGGAACAGAGGCCACGGCTGCACCGCCGATCAACAGAACCGCCATGCTGGCGATGACGACGGGTTCTGGCAGGCTGCGGACCACGAGGCTTCCAAGGCCGATTCCAACCAGGGTTCCTGCCAGGGACATGAGCAGGGATCGCACCAGGTCATTTCGTTCGAGGCCGAGCAACGCCACAAGTGACACGATCAGGTTGAGGGCCAGAAGGAGCGGAACACTGGTTTTGGCTCCCATGGTCCACACAAGCATCGGGGCGACGATGATGCTGTAGCCGATGCCGGTGCCCACCTGGACGCAGGCTCCGGCAAAGGCTGCGAGCATGTAGAGGCTCAACAGGCTCATGCCCGGGCCCTTGCCGTTGATTGCGGGGCGTGACCTTCGGCACTGCGCGGCAAATCGCTTTTTCCGGAGAATTGCGGGGGCGCTTTGGCGGGCGACATGAGGCGGCAACTCTCGATCGGAAGGTGTGTGCAGGTGGCGGGTCTCAAGTCTACCCGAAAGATGGTCTCGGAAGGGTGACCGGAGGGTGCCGGTTCGAGATGAAAATCGGGAGAGTGGATGGCTCGTGCCCTGCTGCCGATGATCCAGGGACTTGATGCACGCGTCTGGTGGCAGCAGGGATGCTTCCAGCTTCGGCGATCAAGACCTTGCGGGGGGAGATCCGCGCACCGAAGAGGCATCGTGCCGGGTGCGGGGCGCCTGGCCGATCCCCGCCAGCACGGCGAGGTCCGGCTTGATTGGAGCCTTCAACGAAGACTTGACGTTCTACTTGCTCAGGAAGCGCTGCCAGAATTTGGATTTCTTGAGATCTTTCAGCTCGCTTTCAGAGTCCGAGGCAGAGAGCACGTTGTTGAGGTCCTCGATGACCCCGGTGGCGGATGAGACGGCATCCATCATATGATCGCCCAGGCGGTCTCTTACATCCGACAAGCCACGGAGTGAGCGTTGCAGTCTTTCGAGTGCCAGGTCCAAATCTTGTGATTTCACGCCTTGGATCCCCGTCTTGTTGGTGGGGCAAGCTTTGATGATTCTATTTTTAGTTGTTGTTTGGATGTTTTATCAATCCAAAGGTTGTGGATTAGTGACGCTGTAAGCGACCATTGTGGCTTTGAGGTCAATCAAGGTGCGAACGGGCATCCCGGCTCAGCAACTTGGAGCAGTGGCATCAATACCTGCCTTGATGTTCTTTCATGAAAGCAACTTGACAGAATAAGCATGCTCATCGAGCCCTCGAAAAGATATTCGGCGAGCGAGAACTCCGAGGTACTATTGCAATTTCGGATTAGTTCCTGCTCTTTGCGGCGCAACTGTAGTCAATCCAGGCAGGCAAAATCAGTTTGCCTTTGATTTGCATTCTGTTCATAACCTGCAACGGTGGATATGACTTAGGGTCGCCGTATTGCTGCGAAATAGGGATGAAATGACGGTCAAGAACTCCGAACCTGGCTTCTTGTCGCCAGCTCGCTTCATTGGTGCTAGCGCATTTTGTGCCGTCCTGCTGGGGGCTTGTGGCAGCGAGCCCCAGCAACCGAAACAACCAACGCCGACGGTTGAAGTCTCTGATGTGATGGAGAAATCGGTCGGGGATCAGCAGACCTATACGGGGCGGATCGAGGCGATCGACAAGGTGCCGGTGCGTGCCCGTGTCGAGGGCTTCCTGATCAAGCAGGATTTCGTCGAAGGGTCGATGGTCAAGAAGGACCAGCGGATTTATCAAATCGTTCCGGTGCCGTTCGAGATCGCTGTCCAGCAGGCGCAAGGCAATCTCGAGAACGCCAAGGCCGCGCGTGCGCTGGCCAATGTGACGCTCCACCGCCAGGAGGAACTCGCCAGGCTCAAGTCGGCTGCGTTCTCCCAGGCCAATCTCGATCAGGCCAAGGCGACGATGGCCCAGACCCAGGCCCAGGTGGATGTGACCGAGGCCCAGTTGCGCAATGCCAAGGTCAATCTCGGGTACACGACAATCTACGCGCCCTTCGATGGCCGGATCGGTCGATCAGCCTATGCGGTCGGCAACCTGATCGGTCCCTCCAGCAATCCGCTGGTGCTGGTGGTCAGGCAGGACCCGGTCTACGTCACCTTCCCGGTGCCGCAGCGGGTGATGCTGAATGTGCAGGAGTCGGGCGAGAACAAGGACGACTATTTCGTGAAGCTGCACCTGGCGAACGGCAAGGTCTATCCCGGAAAAGGCAAGATCATGTACGCCGCCGTGCAGGCAACATCGTCGACCGACTCCGTGCTCGTGCGCGCGACCATGGAAAATCCCAATGGGATCCTGGTCGACCAACAGCTTGTCCAGGTGACCGTGGAGCGGGGGAAACCTGGCGAGAGACTTGTCATCCTGCAGTCGGCGATGCTGCTCGACCAGCAGGGCGCCTATGTCATGACGGTCGGAAGCGACAAGAAGGTTGTCCAGCAGAGGATCGAAGTTGGCCAGGAGTCGGGTGCCTACATTGTCGTGACGAAGGGGCTTTCCAAGGGCGAGAAGGTGATTGTCAGCGGCCTTCAGAAGGTCAAGCCGGGTATCGTTGTCAATACGGTCGAGGCGAAGGGCATTCTCGGCGAAGAAGAGGGCTCGGCAAAGGGCAAGGTCGAACAGGCAGGCAAGGGGAAATCGGACAGCAAGACGTCTGATGACGCCACTCAAGGCAAAAACTAAGAGGGCGCCATGATCTTCGACGTCTTTATCAAGCGCCCTCGGCTGGCGATGGTCATTTCGATCGTCATTACGCTGGCTGGTGCCATTGCGCTGTTCAATATTCCGGTTTCGCAATATCCGGCCATTGCCCCGCCAACTGTCCGCGTGACGGCAACCTATCCTGGCGCCAACTCGGGGACCGTTGAAGAGAGTGTCGCGCAGCCGCTCGAGAACGTCATCAATGGCGTGTCAGGCATGCGCTACATGAAGTCGACGTCGGCCAGTGACGGCAGCTACACGCTGAATGTCACGTTCGACCTGACGACCGATCCGGATATCGCTACCGTCAACGTGCAGAACAAGGCGGCTCTGGCGACGGCAAAACTCCCGCAGGAAGTTCGCGCGACCGGCCTGAACATCCAGAAGGTTTCGACGGACCTTCTGCAGGTGTTCGCCTTCCACTCGACAAATCCCGAGCGTGACCAGCTCTATCTCAGCAACCTGGTCACCATCAACGTTATCGACGAACTGAAACGCATCGACGGCGTGGGTGACGTCTTCAACTTCGGTGCCCGTGATTACGCGCTGCGAATCTGGATGGACCCAGAAAAGCTCGCGAACCTGAACCTGACTCCAGCGGACATCATCGCTGCCGTCCAGGCCCAGAACCAGCAGGCAGCGGCCGGTCGGATCGGTGCGGCGCCACTGGCCAACAACCAGCAGATGCAGCTGACCGTCAATACCAAGGGGCGGCTGGTCACGGCGAAAGAGTTTGCCAACATCATCGTGCGCAGCTCACCTGATGGTTCGTTCGTTCGTCTCAGCGATGTGGCGAAGGTCGAACTGTCCGGGCAGAATTTCGATGTGAACGGCAGCTTCAACGGGCAGCCGACGGCGGTCATCGGCATCTACCTGTCGCCGGGCGGCAACGCCGTGGCGGTTGCCAAGGCGGTGGCGAAACGTCTCGGGGAGCTCAAGTCCCGCCTTCCGGACGACGTGACCTACTCGTTCATCTACAACACAGCCGAATTCGTTTCGGCCATGATGGAGAAGGTCGTTCATACACTGTTCGAGGCCTTCGTCCTGGTTGCCATCGTCGTGTACCTGTTCCTTGGCCGGTTTCGTCCAACGCTCATTCCGCTACTTGCGGTTCCGGTTGCGGTTATCGGTGCTTTCGCGGTGCTGCTGGCGGCTGGGTTCTCGGCCAATACCATTTCTCTACTCGCGCTCGTGCTTGCCATCGGAATTGTCGTCGACGACGCCATCGTAGTGGTGGAGAACGTCGAGCGTGTGATGGAGGAGGAACCGGAGCTGTCTCCGGCAGATGCCACCAGCAAGGCGATGGGCGAGATCGCAGGACCGGTTGTGGCGATCACGCTGGTTCTGTTGTCGGTGTTCGTGCCGGTGATGTTCCTGCCGGGAAGCAGCGGTGT
The DNA here is from genome assembly GCA_047971765.1 of Hyphomicrobiaceae bacterium. GTDB lineage: Bacteria > Pseudomonadota > Alphaproteobacteria > Rhizobiales > Hyphomicrobiaceae. Next base: position 5,289 of record JBKDZY010000923.1, read on the forward strand.
GCTGTTCCGCCAGTTCGCGGTCACGATCTCGGCGGCCATGGTCATTTCGGCGATCAACGCCCTGACACTGGCGCCAGCGCTGTGCGCGGTCTTGTTGAAGCCCGGGCGCCCCACCGGCATCATGGACAAGGTGACCAAGGCCATCGACGGCGTGGGCCATGGCTACGGCAATATCGTGCATCGCCTTGTCAAGATGTCCATGGCCAGCCTCGTGCTGCTCGGGCTCATTCTGTTCGGTGCCTGGTCGCTGTTCAAGTCAACGCCATCAGGCTTCCTGCCCAATGAAGACAAGGGCTACCTGATGACGATCTTCAACCTGCCGCCGGCCGCGTCATTGAACAGGACGACAGCAGCGGCCATGGAGGCCATGAAGATCATCAAGAAGGACAAGGACGTATCCGATGTGGTGGCGGTTGCCGGTTTCGATCTGTTGAGTACCAGCGCCGCGCCGAACTCGGGTGTCCTGTTCATCAGATTGAAGGACTATTCGGAGCGGACCGATGCGTCCTCGCATTCGACCGAGGTTGCACGCCGGTTGACGGGAGCAACCGCGGGGCTCACCGACGGCTTCTTTCTCACTCTCAACCCGCCAGCCATTTCCGGCATCGGTACGACTGGCGGTTTCGAGTACATCCTTGAAGGTGTGACTGGTCAGAAGCCAACCGAGCTGGCGGCGACCATGCGGGGCATTATCCAGAAAGGGAACCAGCAGCCTAACCTGTCCAACGTGTTCTCGAACTTCGAGGCGGCGACACCCCAGGTCAAACTCGATATCGACCGTGACAAGGTCGAATCGCTTGGCTTGAGCATGACAGATGTGTTTACCGGCCTGCAGACGACACTGGGCGGCTACTACATCAATCATTTCAACATGCAGGGCCGGACCTGGCAGGTTTGGTTGCAGGGCACGGAGGCGATCCGCGGATCCATCTCCTCGATCAACGACATCCAGATGCGCAACAGCAGTGGGGACATGGTTCCCATGTCGGCTCTGGGCCGTTCGTCGCTGATTGTCGGCCCGCGCAACGTCGAGCGCTACAACAACTACCGCTCAGTCACCATCAATGGCAGCGCTTCGGCGGGTCATGGCGATGGCGAAGCGATCGCGGCGATGGAGAAGATCTCTGCGGCGTCGCTGCCCAAGGGCTATGCCTATGAATGGACGGGTATGGCGCTGGAGCAGAAACTGTCGGCGGGGCAAACGCCGATTGTCATCGGGTTCGCTTTCGTGTTCGCGTTTCTCTTCCTTGTCGCGCTCTATGAAAGCTGGAACGTGCCGATCCCGGTGCTGTTGTCGGTGTCTTCGGGTGTGCTCGGGGCGCTTGTCGGTCTGGTCATCATGAACGAGAGCTTCGTTCTCTACGCCCAGATCGGCATCGTGGTGCTGATTGCCCTGGCCGCCAAGAACGCCATTCTCATCGTCGAGTTCGCCCTCGAACGGCGGCTGCACGGTGATGGCATCATGCAATCGGCAGTGGCCGGGTCACGGCTGCGGTTCCGGCCGGTGATGATGACGAGCATCGCCTTCATTGTCGGCCTCATCCCGCTGGTTCGTGCGGTTGGGCCGGGCGCCGACAGCATGTATGCGGTCGGTTTGCCGGTGATCAGTGGGATGCTTGCCTCCTCTGCCGTCGGCATCTTCATGATCCCGATGCTCTACGTGATCTTCCAGAGAATGCGTGAAGGCATCTGGCCGTGGAGCACGGGCGGCGAGGTGCTTGAGGATGAGGGGCCGGACAGCGGTCCCTCGGGGCACGGCGGGCACGGTCACTGACCGCTGCCGTGGCTGACCCGGGTTCTTCCGTCGGGTTGTGAGGGAGGGGCCCGCCGAAGAAGCCGGCCTCCCGTCTGGCGAGGCATGAACAGAAAAGACGCGGCGCGCCATGACATGGGGCGCCGTTGTTTTTTCGAGTATCGGAGCGTGGTGGCTGTGCCTGTTGTTTCTCGTGGTCTGCAACAGTGCCGCGGGGCGCGGATCTTTCCGGCTGGATCGGCGCAGCGCTACTCGTCTTCGAACTGTGCCGTCTCGTCGTCGACCTCTTGATCGGTCAGCCGATCGAGCAGGATCTGCTTTGCGCGGACGTTTCGTGGTGACCGCAGGGCGCCGCGCATCCAGTGCAGGAAATAGTCCATGCTGGGATTTCCTGCGGGGCCCGGGATCGCAAACAGTTCTCCCGTCATCAGCCCTTCACTGGCGAGATACTGCGGCAGGACACTCCATCCAATGCCCTGGCGGACGATGCTTCGCAGGCAGCGCAGGTCCGGCATGGTCAAAACGTTTCGAGGGCTATTCAATTCCTCATCGTTATATTCGAGCCATTGAGCAATCAATGACTGGTCGAGGTCGTAGGAGACGCAGGGTGTTTCGGCCAGGGCCTGGCCAAGCCCGCGCTGTTCCATGATGGACTGGGCCAGGGGCGCGTTGGCGACGAGGACCAGTTCGGCACTGCCAAGGAGTGCGTGCTCGACCGTGCGGTCCTCGAACGGTTTCATACTCACAG
>JBKDZY010000924.1:0-1605 GCA_047971765.1 Hyphomicrobiaceae bacterium
CTTCCAGACGATGGAGCCGGTCCTCACCGGTCTGTTCGAGACGTTCGCCGAAGGCAAGCCGGTGACAAAGGTGTGGCCGCGCATCCCCTATGACGAGGCGATCGCCAAATACGGTTCCGACAAGCCGGACCTGCGCAACCCCATCATCATGCAGGACGTGACCGAGCACTTCCGTGATTCCGGCTTCAAGGTGTTTGCCGGCATGATCGCCAAGGACCCGGGCGTTCGCGTCTGGGCGGTTCCCGCGCCAACCGGCGGCAGCAGAGCCTTCTGCGATCGCATGAACTCTTGGGCGCAGGGCGAGGGCCAGCCAGGGCTGGGATACATCTTCTACCGAAAGACGGATGGAGGTGGAGACACGCTCGAAGCAGCAGGTCCAATCGGCAAGAACATCGGCTCCGAGCGCGGCGAGGCAATCCGCCAGCAGCTGGGATTGAACGACGGCGACGCCGTCTTCTTCGCCGCCGGCACACCGGCCAAGTTCTACAAGTTTGCCGGTGCCGCGCGCGATCGCGTCGGCAGCGAGCTGAAACTGATCGACGAGGATCGCTTCGAACTCGCCTGGATCGTCGATTTTCCCTTCTACGAGTGGAACGAGGACGACAAGAAGATCGACTTCTCGCACAACCCGTTCTCGATGCCCAATGGGGGGCGCGAGGCGCTGGAAGCCGCCGAGAAAGAGGGCAAGGAGGCGCTGCTGGCGCTGAAGGCCAACCAGTACGACATCGTCTGCAACGGCGATGAGATCGCGTCAGGTTCGGTGCGCAACCACGTTCCCGAAACGATGGTGAAGGCATTCGAGATCACCGGATTGACGCGCCAGGACGTGGAAGATCGCTTCGGCGGCCTTTATCGCGCCTTCCAGTATGGCGCGCCCCCGCACGGCGGCATGGCAGCCGGCATCGAGCGCATGGTCATGCTGCTGACCGGTTGCAAGGCGGTGCGCGATGTGGCGCTGTTCCCGATGAATCAGCAGGCACAGGACCTGCTCATGGGTGCGCCGGCCGAAGCCTCTCCCAAGCAGCTGCGCGAACTCTCCATCCGCGTCATGGCGGATGCCAAAAAGGGATCGTGAGGCGCCGCTCTGGTCTTGAGAGATGGATTGCGGGCGCCACGGCGACAACACGGCGCCCGCTTATTTCACCGCGCTATTGGTCGAGCGTGTTTGTCAGCGTGCCAATGCCCTCGATCGAAACCTCGACCACGTTTTTCGCCTCCTTCATGACACCGACGCCGAGCGAGGTTCCGCAGGCGATCACGTCACCTGGCACAAGCGTCATATCGCGTGACAGCATCGAGACGAGCCGGGCAGCGGGAAAGATCATGTCACTCAAGGCGTAGTTCTGCCGCTCGGCCCCGTTCAACACGGTGCGCACGCTGAGCTTGGCGGGGTCGAGACCGGTGGCAATGGCGGGACCGAAGATGCCGAACGTATCAAAGCTCTTGGCGCGGGCCCACTGCGCGAATGTCGGGTCCTTGGAGATGATGTCAGCGGCGGTGACGTCGTTGATGCAGGTGTAGCCGAAAATAGCCTGTGCTGCTTGTGCTTCACTGGCGTTCGAGCATGTCTGACCGATCACGATGCCCAGTTCGCCATCGTAGACG
>JBKDZY010000925.1:0-3892 GCA_047971765.1 Hyphomicrobiaceae bacterium
AGACACCCGGGACCGAGGTTGCCGTCGAGTCGGGCCTGGTGATGAGATAACCCGACTCCTTCATCTTCAACTGGCCCTTGAAGAGCTCGGTCGCCGGCGCATGGCCAATGGCGACGAACACGCCATCAATCGCGCGCTCGGTGACTGCGCCGGTTTTCACATTCTTGAGTTTGACCCCGGTTACGGTCTTCGGATCCTCGCTTCCGGTCACCTCGTCGACCACGCTATCCCAGACAACCTCGATCTTGGGGTTCTTGAACAGGCGGTCCTGCATGATGCGCTCGGCCCGGAAGCTGTCGCGGCGATGCACGACAATGACCTTGCTGGCAAAATTGGTGAGGAAGATCGCCTCTTCAACGGCCGTGTTGCCGCCGCCGACAACCACGACTTCCTTGCCGCGATAGAAGAAGCCGTCGCAGGTGGCGCAGGCCGATACACCGTGTCCCTTGAAGTTCTCCTCGCTCGGCAGGCCCAGCCAGCGGGCCTGGGCGCCGGTGCATACGATCAGGGCATCGCAGGTGTAGACATCGCCGGAATCGCATTCGAGGCGGAAGGGGCGAACCGACAGGTCCACTGCCGTGACCAGGTCCATGACCAGCTCGGTGCCGACGTGCTCGGCCTGGCCCTTCATTTCCTCCATGAGCCAGGGCCCCTGGATGGCGCTGGCAAACCCCGGATAGTTCTCGACCTCCGTGGTGATGGTCAACTGGCCACCTGGCTGCATGCCCTGGATCAGCAAGGGTTTCAGCATGGCGCGCGCGGCGTAGATAGCTGCGGTATAGCCGGCGGGTCCCGAGCCAAGAACCAGCACCTGGACGTGTCTCGATGTCGACATGGCAATTCCTCGGGCAATTCTGCTGCAGCGCACCTATGCGTCAAATGCATATGGGGCAAAGTTTCGCCGGTGGCAAGTGGAGGGCGCGGATGCACCACCGGCTGGGTCATTAACCATCACTCGGCCTTGATACGTGCCCGCACGATACAATCAGCAATTGCAGCCGGCGCATAGCCCCATCGGCGGACCATGTGAACGAGCCACGACAGCCGCCGCGTGGTGGCAGCCGCGACCTCAATGATCGTCGTTCACTTCCCGCATGATACCGGCTTCCATGGCTGCTGCAACGGCGCAGAATCATGGCCGCGCAACCGATGTTGCGGCGGCCATGAGCCGGTCAAATCTCGATCAGACCTCGATCAGACCTCGATCAGACCTGGGGGGACAACCCTCACCGCGCGTTGCCGCGGCGCTTTTCCGGATGCATCATCTTTCCCAGGATGTGCTCATCGCGCGCGATGACGTGCATCGAGGAGCCCACAATCAACGGGTCCGGCCCCTTGACGATGGAGGCAACCTTGTTGGGATAGTCGAGTGTCGAAAGGAAGTGCTGCATGGCGTTGAGACGTGCACGCTTCTTGTCATCCGACTTGACGATGGTCCACGGCGCATCAGCGGTGTCGGTGTAGAAGAACATGGCCTCTTTCGCTTCCGTGTAGTCATCCCATTTATCGAGCGAGGCAAGGTCGATCGGGGACAACTTCCACTGCTTCAGCGGGTCAGATTCGCGCGACCGGAAGCGCAGGCGCTGCTCCGCCTGGGTCACGGAGAACCAGTACTTATAGAGCCGGACGCCCGAACGGACGAACATGCGCTCGAGTTCAGGACACTGGCGCATGAACTCGAGGTATTCGTTCGGCGAACAGAAGCCCATGACCCGTTCCACACCGGCGCGGTTGTACCAGGAACGATCAAAGAACACGATCTCGCCCGATGACGGGAGATGTTCGATATAGCGCTGGAAGTACCACTGGGTCCGCTCGCGCTCGGAAGGCTTTTCCAGGGCGACGATGCGGGCTCCACGCGGATTGAGATGCTCCATGAAGCGCTTGATGGTGCCGCCCTTGCCCGCTGCGTCACGCCCTTCGAACAGGATAACGATGCGCTCGCCCGTCTCCTTGATCCAGCGTTGCGCCTTCAACAGCTCGACCTGGAGGTCTTCCATGTGCGCCAGGTATTCCTTGTTCCGCAGGCGCGTCTGGTAGGGATATTCCCCCGTCTCGAAGGCCCGGCGGATGGCATCGGGATCCCGCCGGCGTTGGGCCGTCGTCGTCCCTTTGGACGGCTTGCTGGCGGAGCCGGCTGCCGGCGCGGCATCAACGCCCTGGCCGTTCCCAGCCTGCTTGGCGTCCCCTGCCGCTACAGGCGCTTGTGCGGCGACTGGCGCGGCCACGCCTGTGGTCGTTTCCGATTGGGGTGCTGATTGAGCGTCCGGTTTCTTGTTTGTGGATGTCATTCTCCGCTCTCGAATACCTGAGTGCCACGCAGTTTGCAGATTTGTTCGACGAACGATGATTTGGCCACAACCTTCCAGGACCAAACCTTGATCTGGAGCAAAGCGGGCGGTACCCCGCCACGGCGCTCCAGGCTTCCAATTCGTTATCCGCCAAATGTCAGACCAGGAGACACCATCCGTGGTCGAACTGCCAGCTCTTTCGGGCGGCAAAGTTGATAGAAAAAGAGTGCGCATCCCGCAAACACTGGATGAGGCCTCTATTCGAAGACCAGCTCGACCCACGCAGGTGTGTGATCTGACGGCTTTTCCGCTCCGCGCGGGCCCCGGTCCACACCTGCGGCCACCAGACGGTCAGCCGCCTGGGGCGATAACAGGAGGTGGTCGATGCGAATGCCGTTGTCCTTTTGCCAGGCGCCGGCCTGGTAATCCCAGAAGGTGTAGACCCCCTCGCCGGGTGCGACCGCCCGGATGCCGTCTGTCAGGCCCAGCGCCAGGAGGCGGCGCCATGCCATCCGCGATTGCGGCTGGAAGAGCGCGTCATCCGCCCAGGCATCGGGCTTCTTCGCATCCCTGGGCTCCGGGATGATGTTGTAGTCACCCGCCAGGACGAACGGCTCTTCCAGAGCCAGAAGCCCTCGCGCGTGCGCCTCGAGACGCTCCAGCCAGGCCAACTTGTATGTAAATTTTTCCGTTCCGACCGGATTTCCATTCGGAAGGTAAAGACCGCCAATGCGCAGCGCATCCTGCCCGGCTGACACCACCGCCTCGATATAGCGTGCCTGGACGTCATCAGGATCACCTGGCAACCCGCAGCGCACATCCTCCAATGGCAACTTCGAGAGGATGGCGACGCCATTGAAGCCTTTCTGGCCATGAACGGCGACATTGTAGCCGATTTCCTCGATCGCCGAGGCCGGGAACCCCTCGTCCACCGACTTGATTTCCTGCAGGCAGACAATGTCTGGTGATGCGAGACGCAGCCACGCCAACAGGCCTTCGAGGCGTGCCTTCACGCCATTGATGTTCCAGGTGACGATGCGCATGATTATTCCGTTTTGACTGGCGAACCGCGCCGGTGATTATGGTGGTTGTCTCGCGCGATCGTCTTCACGCAGATCGAGCGCCATTTCCCCTTGTGGCTGATATACCTGACGCCTAACGATTCCTTTCGGGAGACTGGGCACAGGCATCAGAATTTCTTAATCCGAAAGGCATACGATCTACACGAAACGGAGGGTAGGGCAAATTCGTTCCGCTACCTGTCGCGCTCGCTTGGATTGTTTCGCAATGCTGATCACATATTACCAGGACGGTACGACGGCGAGCCGGGACAAGGACCCGTTGCTGACCACCCTGATGGTCGCCAACCTCTTGTTTTCCGCCATCGTTCTATTTGCCTGGGCCTATGTCTCCTACTTCGTGACAGCGCCGATGAGCTGGGCAACATGGATGCCGATCACGCGCGGCCACGGCCTTGTCGGCGCGTTCGATTATCCGTTCTGCCTGTTGTGGTTTCTTCCGTTCATGGGGGCCTGTGGTGCATGGGCCGCCCGCAAGGCCCGCAAGCGGGTTATCGCCTTTGCTTTTGCGGCCATCCCGGT
>JBKDZY010000926.1:0-5574 GCA_047971765.1 Hyphomicrobiaceae bacterium
GTGCCTATACCGCCGCCCGTGAATGGCGCGAGTTCCATTGATACGAAACAGATCCGCCGGCTCATCAGAAGTCAGCCCTCCAGAAACTCACCGTACCGCTGAAAACTCGTCTCGTTGACGAGGTTTCTGTAATCCGCCAGAGCGTCGGCCAGTTCGGCAGGATCGATGCCTGACAGCTTGTCGATCCGCGCCTTGATTTCCGCCGCATTGTGCGGTGAGTCAAGAGTGAGCAGGCGCTCATAAGGATGGTTCCCGCCGAAGTCGAGATCGAGGTTGGAGCGCAGAGAAGGCGTGCCGACGGCCAAGCCCTCCAACTCCAGCATTGGATGACAATCGACGATGGTCGCATTGAGAACCAGGTCGCAGGTCGAACACAGCGCCAGATGGTTCTCGCGCGAGGAAAAAGATGATGAAGCCATTTTCTTATGCCCAGGCCCATCATACTCGATGGGCGCATAGGAAATCACCTTCCCCACGCTTTCACTGGCTGCCGCCCCCAACAGATTAGCGTACATGTTTTTCCAGGCGTTGTTCCAGCTGCCGAACAGGCAGGTCAAGGGGCGCCTTTCGAACGCCTGTTGCAAGCGCCTATGTTCGATACGCGGTACAGGGTTAGGCAGGAGCGGTGCGAAGGCTTTGTCATGCAGAAGGTGCATGCCTCGCTTGAGAAAGTGGATCCGGTCGTACACGCCGATGCTGGCCATCGACAGAAACCGATTCGCCAGCATTCGTTCCTCTTCATGACACCAGGCGGCAAGCGCGCCATGCCATACTCCGTAGATCTTCAACTCGGGCATCGCCGCCCGCAAGGCGACGAGGAACGAAGCGAGACCCGGAGAAAGGCCCTGGGCCAAGATTTTTTTTGTTCCCAGGGCGCTGATGCGGTCGAAAATCGGCATGGCAGCCGAGGCCGACCACTCATGGTACTTGCTGACCGCCAGTTTCGGTCCAGGGAACGAGCCTGACGCAGCGCGGATGCCGACCCATTCCTGGGTGAACACGGTGAGCACCTCCGCGAAGGCTGGATGCTCGGCATGGGCATACCGAATATCGCGCTCCGCATCGAAAATATGGGGAGGTTCGGCGTGGGCCTTGAAAGCCTCTTTCGTCACCCGTCTCTTGGGCTTCTTTTCGCCGCGCTTCGTGTCCGGCTCGAGCAGACTGGCGCGAATCCTGACACCAAGTGCGAACTGCCCTTCCAGGCGTTCCAGCTTGCCTTGTGCCTGGTTCAGTTGTTTTTCCAGTTGCTTGCGTTTCTCGGCCTCTTCGGCAAGACGTTCATTGGCGTCATGCAGGCGGGCAACGGCAAGACCGAGGTCCTGGCCGATCGTCGGTTCGGGCTCGACATAGGCCAGAGGAGCGTCGGCATGCAGTTGCTCCAGAGTGTCGTAGGTGACGTCAGCACCGTTGTGCAGCACCGACAAGTGCGGCTGGTCCGAATAAAGCCTGCTCAGATGATAGATTGCGTGAGTCGACAATGTGCCGCTGTCGATACGCGTCGCCAACTGTCCGTCGACATAGCCGGCAAAATCATGCGCCCAGCAGCCGCCATGCCACAAATTCGAGAATCGGGTGTCCCGAACCAGTTTGTTCTCAATGAGTACGATCTCTCCCTCGTCGGCCAGAAGGCCGGGCATCTCCATGAGGATGGCTCGTGTTGCGGCGTCGTCATTGTGGATCAGAACGGAGATCGTCAGTATGACATCGAACGTCTCGCCGGCGAAACACTGCGAAACCCGATCGCCTATGCGCAAGCGTTCATCCAGTTTGTTGGCCAGCGAGGCGGGTGGATTGTCCTTGAAGCCATCCACCATGGTGTTCGAGAAATCGTAGCCGTAGTAGTCGATCCCGCCGACTTCTTCGCACAGTTGTGCCACTCTTCCGAAGCCGCAGCCAAAGTCGAGCAGCCGCAGGTTCCCCTTGCGCATGTCGAGGCGGGACGTCAGATAGTCCTTCAGCCACGCCATCTGCTGCTGGTAGGATGACAGCCCCTGGTGGCTGCGTTCCTGTTGGGTGTGCTGATAGTCACGGCCGGACTTCGCTTTCCAATACGCTTCATTCGAGTGCACGGTCAATCGCCTCAACAGTTTTCCCAAAATCTTCCACCCCTGATCGACCGCGCCCGTGAGAGAGCTGAGTGGTGTTTGACGGGATCGTTTCCCACGATCGAACCGGCGAAGTGAATGATTGCGTTAACACCGTGCTGGCGGATCAAGCCCGCGGTCAGGGCGCTGCCTCCGATGTCGCCCACGACAAGGTTCCCGGCAGCAGGTATCGCACAGCGAACCCCGCTCCACAGGTTGTCGATGACAACGACCTTTTCGCCGGCTTCGAGCAGCGACAACGTCATAAGGCTGCCACTATAACCGGCACCCCCTGCAACCAATGCTGTCACGTATCCCCCTCGGCCTCCGAAGTCCTATGAACGTCCCGCCCAGGCGGACACTAGCCGACATTGAGTAGGATGCACAGTGTAATGATCTCGCGCCACTGAACCGCCCGGGTTTGCCGGGTGCCTGGTCCGATCAGTGTGTGAACACGCTGTCTATTTGACTCCGTGCCTGGCACTGCCTGTGCGATTTCTGATCTTCATATAAGATCTTGTTTTCATTGGTGCGGACGGCGGGGATCGAACCCGCACGATGTTTCCATCTCAGGATTTTAAGTCCTGTGTGTCTACCGATTCCACCACGTCCGCAGACTGGGAAAGGTCCTGGGTGCAACCCGGATGGGTCGAGACATAGTGTGCTTTGATCCTGAATGGAAGCGCTGTCGGCGATTGCGTCCGAGGCCGGTTCTGGCGGCCGTTCCTGGCCATGGCAGGGTCAACTGAGCCAGCGCTTGCGCCGCTTGTAGTGCTTGACGTCACGGAACGACTTGCGCGCGCCGCCCTCGTTCATGCCGAGATAGAATTCGCGAATGTCCGAATTGGACCGCAACTGCTCGCCGGTTCCCTCAAGAACGATCCGGCCGTTTTCCATGACATAGCCGTGCTCGGCCACAGTCAACGCCATGGCCGCGTTCTGCTCGACGAGGAGAACCGAAAGTCCCTCCTCCTTGACCAGGCGCTTCACGATGCCAAAAATCTCCTCGACCAGCATCGGTGCGAGACCGAGCGATGGCTCGTCCAGAAGCACGACCTTGGGCGAGGACATCAAGGCACGTCCGATGACCAGCATCTGCTGCTCGCCGCCGGAGAGATAGCCGGCAAGCTGGTTGCGGCGCTCCTTGATGCGCGGGAAATAGCTGAAAACGCGCTCGATCCCGTCGCGGACAATCCCCATGTCGCGCTGGATGTGCGCGCCGGCGACCAGATTCTCCTCGCATGTGAGGCTCTCGAAAACCCGGCGCCCCTCGAAGACCTGCGCAATGCCGAGCTTCGTGACATCGAACGGCCGGCGGCCCTGGATCGGCGTGCCGGCAAGCGTAATGGTGCCTTTGGTTATGTCGCCGCGTTCGGTGAAGAGGATGCCGGATATGGCCTTCAAGGTCGTCGACTTGCCGGCGCCGTTCGCCCCCAGCAAGGTCGTGATCGAGCCCCGGTGCACATCAAGCGACACGCCCTTCAGCACGAGGACCACGTTGTCGTAGACAACCTCGATGTTGTTGACCGAAAGCATGGGTGTTGTGGTCTGGGCCGCGGAGTTGTCGTGCATGGCGGTCTTCCTGGCTGGCTCCAGCAATGTGCGGGTGCTCGCGTGTCGCGAGGGATGGACGTCCGGTCCGGTTGACGAGGCCGGACGTCAGGCGAAGTCCGCGAGGGTGCGCTATTTCTTGGCGTCCTCGGCCAGGTTCTTCTTGATCACGTCGCGGTAGGCATTGAACCAGTCGGTGACCTTCACGAGCTTGCCACCCTTGACCTGCCAGATCTGGATATAGCCACCGCCTTCGTGGTCTTCCGGTGTGATCTTGAGGGGTGGGGCAAGGTCGCCGACCGTCGGTACGCCGCGGATCTTCTCGAAAGCATCGCGCACGTCCTGGCTGTTCGGCTTCTGGCCGTTCTTCGCCTTGACCGCCAGTCCCAGGGCCTCGAGCTGGATCGCGGCCTGAAAGACGCCCCGGTTATACATCACCGAGTTCTTGTCCATGGCTTCCGGGTAGGGCTTGCCTTCCTTCTTGTACATGGCCTGGATTTCCTTCAGCACGGGATAATCCTTGCCGACACCTGCGTACTGGACGGTGTAGTAGCCTTCGGTGCGCGCCATGCCGCCGCCAGCGGTAATGTCGGCCTCGGAGCCTGCCCAGACGAAGCCGATGAACTTCTTTATCGGCCAACCCTTGCCCTTGAGCTCCTTCAAGGCCACGGCAGGCGCCTTGCCGAAGAGATGACCGATCACGAAATCTGGCCGGTAGCGCGTTGTTATATCCAGGACCTGGGCGCCCATCTCCACGCCCGGGGAGGGCACGCCGAACGTCCGGTAGGTGAAGCCCTCAAGCTTCGACAGGTCCTCGAGGATCGGCAGCGGCTCCTTGCCGGCCGGATTGTCGAAATAGAGGTAGGCGATCTTCTTGCCCTTGAGGCTGCCGCCAAGCTGCTTCTTGATGAAGTCGATCGAACCGGCCATCTGCGACCAGTAGGTTGCGGCCACGGGGAACACGTAGGGGTAGCGCTTGCCGTCCGCGGCCGTGGCTGACCCGAAGCCCGGTGACGTTGCCGCCATCTTGTCTTCCTCGAGCCTCTTGATCAGGGCCGCGATCTGCGGTGTGCCATAGACCGAATGGAAGATGGCGCCTTCCTGCTTGAAGCGTTCATAGGCCTCGATGGCGGGCGGCACCTTGTATTCGTTGTCGGCCTCCAGCACCTTGATCTTGTAGCCTTCGACACCGCCCTTGCTGTTCGCGAGGGCAACATAGTCGTGGTAGGCGGGGCACAGCGTGGTGCCGACGATCTGTGTCGGGCCAGTGCGGTCGCACTCCATGCCGATGATGAGTTCCTTGTCTTCGGCCATTGCCGTCGGCCCAAGGCCGAGCGAACCCATCATGACGGCGGTGGTCATGAGGCTGAGCCTGCGTGTGATCATGTCGTTCCTCCTTTTGACTTGCATTTTTGCCCCGGTTTTCCGGGCTTGCCGCGGTCTGGCCGTCCGCTAGTACGAGAATGGCCAGACCCGGAAATAGTTGCGGATGTTCCGCCACAAGCGCGCCAGTCCCTCGGGCTCGACAACGAGGAAGAAGATGATGAGGCTGCCGAACAGGACCAGTCTGAGGCTCGCCACGATGGCGGGGAGGGTGGACTGGTCCCATATGAACGCACCGAAGTTCTCGACCAGGGTACGAATGACCACGGGAAGCGCGGTCACGAAAATGGCGCCAAGAACCGAGCCGAAGACGGACCCGAGGCCGCCGATGATCACCATTGCCAGATAGTCGATGGACACGGTGATCTGGAAGGATTCGTAGTTGGCGATGCCGTAGTAGTAGGTGTAGAGCACGCCGCAGACACCGGCGTAGAAAGACGAGATCGCGAATGCGATCAGCTTGTACTTGAAGATATTGATGCCAATGATCTCGGCGGCGATGTCCTGGTCGCGAATGGCGACGAATGCGCGGCCCAGGCGGCTGCGCACGATGTTG